>CAIOSU010000176.1 GCA_903861055.1 uncultured bacterium | reverse complement strand
GTGACCATCTCTTTCGAAGAATTGGACGAGAGCGGCAACGCCATGATTACGGATATACAAGACCGGGCCAATTACATTTCTCGCGAAGCACCGCGCCACCAGTATGGCCGGCACATTATTGCCGCCAATCTCGACCAAGCATTTATAATAGCTACTGTTGCCAATCCACGCACGTCATCGGGATTTATCGATCGGTTTTTGCTTACTGCCGAGGCCTACCACATACCTGCTGTTGTGGTTTTCAATAAGCAAGATTTGCTAACCAAACCCAAAGACCTGGAACGCCAAAAAGAGTGGGTGGATATGTACCGAACCGCTGGCTACACGGTACTACTTACCTCGAGCGTAACGGGGGAAGGCGTAAAGGAATTGGGCAACATGCTGCACAACAAGGTTTCTTTGCTATCGGGGCATTCGGGTGTTGGCAAATCAACGCTTATCAATTCCATTTTCCCGACCATGCACTTGCGTACCAAGGAGATTTCGCAAAAGCACAACAAAGGCGTACACACCACTACCTTTTCGGAAATGTTTGTGTTGCCCGATGGTGGCTATTTGATTGATACGCCCGGCATTAAAGAGTTTGGCATCCTCGACCTGCAACCACAAGAAGTAGGGCACTTTTACCCAGAGATAAGGGCCATTCTTTCGGGCTGCAAATACAACAACTGCCTGCACCAAGAAGAGCCCGACTGTGCCGTAAAACAAGCCGTAATGGACGGTAAACTGGCCTATGAGCGCTACAAGAACTACGATAACATTGTAGGAAATACCAAGGAGCGGCCAAAGTATTGACACAAGAATTGTCATCCTGAGCGGAGCCGAAGGACACAAGACAACTAAGGAGCCTTGTTTACATAATACAAGTTCCCCAACGGGGATAAATAATCTTAGGATGGGGCAACGCCCTATCTTCGCTACGTCATCAGCGTAATCAAATTTAATCTGCGTTCCAAGGTTGGCACTATATTTTCAGTTAGGTGAACATCTGATACGATTTCAACGTATCATAAATACTACTTCGCTTAACAATATGTTTTTGCCTGTACAATAACCTTTTCAAACTAATTGAATTCGTACTACCTACATATCATGGTGGCATTGCTAACACTTCTGCTAGCAAGCGCAGCGCAAGGGCAAATTAACCCCTTGAACGCCCACCGGGAGTACGCCAACTCAGCAAACAAAGCCGACTACCAAGCCTTAAACTTGCACCCATCTAACCTATCGCTGCAAAACGTCAATGGGCAAAGGTATAGCCTCGGGCTCTTCCAAACTGAGAGTATCATTTACAACGAAGAGATAAAACGCAACATGTTTCATAGGCGCACCAACTACCTATCGCCGAGCGGCGAATTGAGCTATCCAAAATATCAATCGCTAAACATGCGCAATATTATGGCGCAGCAATTGAGCATTAATACTGAAATAACCCATGTGGGCTTTTCATTTCAGACCAAAAAAGCGGGCAGCTTTGGCATCAATGTAAAGAGCAATGTTTACTTCGAAACGGATTTTAATGACTTTGCTAACGAAATACTGTTTCAGGGAGATGGATTTGCTAACTACATTGATACGGTAGTGAGCATCATATTGACCAATCTAGAAAACGGTAAGGTAAACGAAAAGAAGGTTTTTGAACTGCTGGACGATAGCTATCTTAAAATAAACATTACCCACGAAGTAAACCTGGCCTATTCGCGCCTACTATATACCAACAAAACCCACACCCTATTGGGCGGCTTGCGCTTTGGTTATGTATATGGCCAAGCCGATATGGCAATTCGTTTCAACGAGGGCGACATCAGGGGCTATGTGAGCCGCATACCTTACCTGCGACAAGACCTCGGGGCCATCAACTTACCCAACGACATTGGCAACCGCAGCCGCAGCGGGCATGGCTTTAACAGTGCCATTGGGGCCACTTGGCTCTATAGAGACAAAATGAAGCTAGCCCTTACCCTTACCGATTTGGGTTTGATAAAATGGCCCGTAAATCCCATCTCCATTAAGCAAGGCCTGAGCGACAATATTGATTTGGAAAATGGATTGGAAACGGCCTTTAACGACCTCATAAAAGACGGCATATTTTATTACAACGGCAGCCAACGCAACATTGAGTGGCTACCCGCCAAGATAATTTTAGGGTTTTCGTACAAAGCACACCCACGGGTAACCACCTACTTGGATGCACTGATACCCCTCAACCAATCGCCCAAAAACCTTACCGGGCCTATTATTGGCGTGGGTGCCGAAGTAAACGCCTGGAACCGCCTATACCTGCGCACGGGCATATCGTACAGCGAAGTGCGCATTACCATGCCCACGTACCTAAATGTTTTTGTGGGCAAAAAACGCGGCTACGAACTGGGCCTCGGCACGGCAGATTTACTCAGCTACTTCATGGTAGACCGCAACTACTTTCAAGCGGCTACGGGGGTGTTTAGGTTTTATTTTTGAGTAGGTTGTTAGTGAATTGCAACAAGAATAAAACACTTGTCGCCCCGATTTTTCTTGACTGGTATTTTGCGTCCCTCACCAAGCCTATTCACCTCCCAAACCCGCCCCACAACACCTAAAAGTACACGACAAAACCCCTATGCGAAGAATTTGCCACTTATCGCAAATTTCCGCGGACCATCAACTGTTGATTATTTGCCCCATACTTAATTGTAAGACACTGGCAACCATCGGGTGTTGTTTAGCGTTATAATTACAGATGAGCAGCTGAACACTTAGTTAGTTATCATTTATTTTTTAACTTTAATAGCAGTATTGCTTGTACCGTTTTGTCAAAAAACAACCCATATGTTGAAGACCTTTCTATCCTTCATATTGCTGTTAATGGCCTGTATGGCACCTATGGCCAGCCAAGGCCAAGTAACCAATAACGGCCAATATTTTACCACCTTGGTAAATCAGCCTGTGTTTATAGGTGGTTATTATTGGCTCCACGGTGGCCCAGGCATACCTGGTGCAACTACAGGTGGAGTTGTAAGCCAGGCCCTGCATGGCACGGTGGTATTTGACAGTGTAAACTACTACGGTTTTGTGTATACCCCTGATAACAACTTCGTTGGTAGCGATTCACTCGAGCTGGGAGTTTGCTATGATCCCGCCTACTGCGATACTTTTTCGGTGTATATTGATGTAGTGTATTATTACCCTGCATTGGCTCATGACGACCATTGGGATGTAGAAAGTGGCAACACTGCCACCATCAACTTACTGGCCAATGACCAAGGCACGCAAATAGCCATTACTGCACTATCTCAAGGTAGCTATGGCACAGCAACCCTAGGCGCAAATGGCACTATAGTTTACGCTGCACCGGCCAACTTTATTGGATATGACAACTTAAGTTATACCATTACCGATTCAGCCGGCAATACCTCGTCGGCCAATGTGCTCATCAATATTTTGGAACCGGGAGCACTTACCTATCGCCAATACTTTAGCACGGAAGAAAATACCCCGGTAACTGTTTATGCCGCTTTTTATCAGGACTACCCCATCGTTGCGCCCCCAGTAAACGGCACTGTGGTATTTGACAGCCTGAGCTTTACCTATTTATATACACCGTACAATGGCTTCTTGGGCCTCGATTCGATAGACTTTTCCGATCCCTCGAGTTCCTACATACATCGCACCATTATTGATGTAGTGCCGGCGGGCAGCCTTATTTATCCCGTTGAAGACTATGTGCAAATCAACTTCGGTACTGGCTCCGTTGCCATTGAGCCCATTTTGAACGATGTTGGCACAGGCCTTTTCCTAAGTAGCGTAGGCCAGCCTTTCTATGGTTCAGTAAGTATAAATGGCAATACCGTTACTTACACCCCCGATAGCTCTTTCCAATACTATGGATACGATTACTTTGACTATGTAGTGTGCAACGGTGGCAATTGTGCGACCGGATCAATAAAAATTGGCTATTTATACAACACACAGCAGATGAACGTGTTTGTATCAACACCAGAGAATACACCAGTTGATATTGCTTTCAACACAGGTACCCAAGTTTTTGCCACTGTAAACTATGCACCACTTAATGGAACCGTTAGCTTTAACAATACCATAACCAATGTGCCTTACAACGGTATCAATACGACCGTGTACGACATCATTACTTATACCCCAAATGCAGGTTTTACAGGCCTTGACCCCTTCCTGATTGATGCTTATACCGCAAGTGGGTTTACCATCGGCCGCTACTTGGTTACAGTGGACGTGGGCGGAAGCGGCAACCAGCGTATGTATATGGTTGACTATAACAATGGTGATGCAGTTGATGTAAGCAACCCTACCGGAATTGCTTCGCCTAATGCCGACATTAGCTTGAACTTATGGCCAGTGCCTGTAACAGGCAGCTTAAATGTTTCAGCAGGTGGCCAAGTATTGCAACAGGTAGAAGTATTGAACCTAGTGGGCGAGCAACTATTAGTGGCCGGCCAGTTGAATGTACCACAGGCAACCATTGTTTTCCCTGATGTTGCGGCAGGAATCTATTTGGTAAAAGTAACCACTGCCGAGGGAACCTACACACGCAAAGTATGTAAGGCTGAGTAAATTGTTATCATTCGGCAATACACAAACAAGAGAGGCAGCCCCAATGTGGCTGCCTCTCTTGTTTTGCAGTTACAAGTGGCTTCGTAGGACCTTTGTTAGGCGCCCCCTTTCCGCGTAGGTTACTTCAGGCCTACTTTTGCGCCTTAACGGAATAGTCGCATGAGCAGGCTACTACAACCTGCGTATTAAACCGCATGCATGGTACCCCATCACCCCATTCCATTTTTTACAAGCCGTGGGGCTATTTATTTTAAAACTATTTCAACTTTAATTATTTTTTACGTGTTGCCCGTCGTTTCTAAACCCATTCAGCTTACCCCCGAAACCCGCACCAAACCATATAAAAGTACACGACAAAACCCCACCTTTAAGACCTTGGTTGCCTTGCAGCTTTGCTTTGGTTTAAAAGCAACTCTCTATCAAAATACTTGATACTTGATACTCAATACTTGATACTGTTTAGTAACTTTACTGCAATGCACGCCGAACAACAATACCTCGATTTACTGCAACTGATACTGGACAAAGGCGCCAAAAAGGAAGACCGCACCGGTACGGGCACTTATAGCATTTTCGGTCACCAAATCCGCTTCGATTTGTCGGAAGGGTTCCCTGTACTGACGACCAAAAAACTGCACCTACGCTCTATTGTGCACGAGCTATTGTGGTTCCTGTCGGGCGATACCAACATTAAATACCTAAAGGAGAACAAAGTGGCGATATGGGACGAGTGGGCCGACGAAAACGGCAACCTGGGCCCTGTATATGGCTACCAATGGCGCAGTTGGCCTACCGCCGATGGCCGCCACATTGACCAGATAACCCAACTGATAGAGCAAATAAAAACCAAGCCCGACAGCCGCCGACACATTGTGAGCGCCTGGAACGTGGCCGATATTGAAAACATGGCCTTGCCACCGTGCCATTGCTTGTTTCAGTTTTACGTAGCCGATGGCAAATTGAGCTGCCAGCTATATCAGCGCAGTGCCGATGTTTTTTTGGGCGTGCCCTTCAACATTGCCAGCTATGCATTGCTTACGCTGATGGTGGCACAAATTACGGGCCTGCAGCCGGGCGAGTTTGTGCATACCTTTGGCGATGCACACTTATACAGCAACCACCTAGAGCAGGCGCGCTTGCAGCTTACCCGCGAGCCGAAGCCTTTCCCAGTAATGAAACTGAACCCCGAGATAAAAGACATTTTCGGGTTTACTTATGAGGACTTCGAACTGGTGGGTTACGACCCGCACCCACATATTAAAGCGGCAGTGAGCGTATGACTAGGATAAGCATGGTAGTGGCCGCCGCCGAAGACAATGCTATTGGCAAACACAACGACCTGCTGTGGCATTTGCCCGACGACTTCAAGTTTTTTAAGGATACTACCATAGGACACCCCATAGTAATGGGCCGCAAAACGTTTCAGGCACTGAGCAAAGCCTTGCCAAAACGCCTGAATATTGTCATTACCCGCCAAGCCGATTTCGAAGCCCCTGGTGCCGTGGTAGTAAGCAATATTGATAGTGCCCTTATTTTGGCCCGCGATAGCGGCACCGATGAGATAATGGTAATAGGCGGTGCCGAAATTTACCACCAAGCGTTGCCCCTAACCAACCGCGTATACCTTACCCGCGTGCATGCCAGCTTCCCTGATGCCGATGCGCACTTCCCTATACTAGATAAAAGTGAATGGACATTAACAGGTAGCATCCCCCACGAAGCCGACGAACGACACAAGTATGCCTTTACGTTTGAGGTTTGGGATAGGGTTGAGTTGTAGTCAATGGTCGATGGCCCATGGTCCATGGATAAGAAGCATAGTTAATAGTGAACCTGAATAGGCTAGAGCGACCCTAATTTCCTTAATACAAAAATAGTTTTTGCTCCCTACCTTTGCTATACCATGCACGCTACCCTCACCTTCACCAAACTAACAACTGTTGAGCAAATGTTGCCCAATTGGCCATTGATAACGCAATTGACTGCTGCGCTAACCCAAGAAAACTACGAACAATACCTTACCGAGATGGTGCCGCACAACTACTACCAAGTATTGGCTTACGATGGGGAAACCTGTGCCGGCATTTCGGGATACTGGATGGCCACCAAGCTATACAGCGGCAAGTACCTAGAGATAGACAATTTTGTGGTGGACACCAACTACCGCAATGCCGGAGTAGGCAAACAGATGGTTGATTGGCTGGAAAACGAAGCCCGGGCCAATGATTGCAAAATAATGATGCTGGATGCGTATGTAGAAAACTTCAAAGCCCACCGCTTTTATTACCGCGAAGGCTTTATAGCCAGAGGCTACCATTATTTGAAGTTTCTTTGAAGTAAACGGTCGATGGACTAAGGTCCACAGCAAAAATGCTTTACATTGACTATCGACTACGGACTATGGACCAAATCAACCCCTCAAGTGGTAACCTTTAGGCTTGGTAAAGGCCCTGATGCCGATGTGCGAAAGGGTAGCGCCAATGCCAGAGTGTTTGCGGCCGCTCCATGGTAGGTATGGGCTCACACGGTCGCAGCAGTTCCAGTAGGCAGTGCCAGTGTTTATCTGCTTCAATATACCTTCGCCACGCTCTTGGCTATCGCTGTACACCGATGCGGTAAGTCCGTACTCGGTATCCTGCATTAATGCAATGGCTTCTTCGTCGTTAGCAACCTTTTGTATACCGATAATAGGTCCGAAAGACTCTTCGGTCATTACCTTCATGGTGTGGTTTACATTGGTCAGCACGGTAGGCTCAAAAAAGTAACCACCATTATCAATGCGATGGCCGCCCAACAATAGTTTGGCGCCTTTAGCTTCAGCATCCTTCACTTGGCCTTCCAATACAGTCAATTGGTCTTTACGGGTTAATGCACCTAGAAATACCCCTTCTTCGGTAGGCTGACCCAACTTATAGCTTTGGGTTTCTTTCACAAAGGCTTCTACAAACTCATCGTAAATGCCTTCATGCACATATATGCGTTCCACGGCGCAGCAGCTCTGGCCATTGTTGTAAAAAGCACCTTCGGCAGCGTTTACGGCTACGTTGTTTACGTCTTTTACATCGTTAGGCACATACAATGGGTCTTTGCCGCCCAACTCAAGTTGGCAAGGCACCATTTTAGGCGCCACACGCTCGTAAATGTACTGCCCAGTGCGGAAAGAACCGGTAAAGTAATATCCATCCAATGGCAAGTTCAACAAAGCCTCGCCAGCCTCACGCGCACCAACTACTACTTGAAACACCTCTTGTGGTACGCCAGCTTCGAAAAGCAAGTCGCGTATTTTAAGGCCTGTAAGGGTAGCATGCTCCGATGGCTTGTACAAAACGGCATTGCCTGCTATCAAAGCAGGTATAAACACGTTTACGCCCACTAGGTAAGGGTAGTTCCAGGCAGAGATGTTACCGATAACGCCCAATGGCTCGTAGCGGATGATTTCTTTCAATCCTTCTTCCTCATAGGCTACTTCGTCGGCTAGGTAACGGGCGCTTTGGTCTAAGAAAAACTTGATGCGTTTGCGAGCACCATTAATCTCACCTTTACTTTGTCCCAATGGCTTGCCTACTTCGCTGGTAGTTACTTCCGCTAGCTTATCTGCATGGTCGGCCAACAAGTGATAGAACTTATCGATGGCTTGCAAACGCTCACTTAGTGGCTTCGCAGCCCAAGCGGGTTGTGCGGTGCAGGCCGTATCATATTTCTGTTGAGCTTGCTCGGTAGTAGTATCAGGCAAAGTGGCAATTAATGCGCCAGTTGCTGGATTAAGAATGTCCATTTAAAAACGGGGATTTAAGCCGCTAATTTAGGGTTTTTAGGTGGATTGGTTATTAGTTATTGGTTTATTTGTATTGGCTGGTGGTGTTTGTTTAACCGCCTCGTCGGAGCCTAGACAAGCAAACACGTGCAAAGAGAAAAGCGCAAAGGTCGCAAAGGAATGAGTACTGTTTAGGAGCAAAACGCAACACAACCAATAACCAATAACTAATTAACCACTAACCAAATTAAAACCGTTTAATCACCTTAATCTGGTGTTCGCCGAGTTGTTCTTTTGCTTTTTCTAGATCTTCAGTGAAGCCGAGGATGAAGCCACCGCCGCCGGAGCCGCAAAGCTTGAGGTAATAAGCACCGCTGTCCAAACCACGTTTCCATACGCCGCGGAAAAGCTTCGGCACCATGGGTTCTAGGTTTTCTAGCAAAAAATAAGAGAGGTGGTACAGGTTGGCAAAAAGCGATTTGGTTTCGCCTTTTAGGAAGTCTTTAATACACTGGTCGTTGTAGGGGATAAATTTCTCGCGGCACATGTCCACAAAAGCTTTCTCTTGGCATTTCTCTAAAAAGTACTGCACCAAGGGCTGTGTGCGGCCCGGGCGACCAGTATCAATCAAGAAGATGGCACCTTGGCCGGCCTTTTCTTCAGGCAACACCACGGTATCCAAATTGGTTTTGCTCTTAATAAGTACAGGCAAATCGATATAGCAAATCAATGGATCCATACCAGAGCTAGTGCCGTGGAAATAAGACTCCATTTGAGAGAAGACCTTTTTAAGCTCTTTCAAGCCTTTTTTATTGATTTCGTTCGCCTCTACTTTATTGATGGCGTATTCATCGTACAAGGCGGCTACCAACGCGCCCGAACTACCCACGCCGAAGCCCTGTGGTATGCTCGATTCGAAATAGATACCACGCTCAATATCTGCAAACAGGCGCTCCATGTCCATTTGGGCATGTAGCTCCCCACTGTCTTGTAATGTCTTTAAGTAAGTTGCAAAGCGCAACAAGGATGCATTGCTCTCGGTGGTGCTATCAGGCGATGGTTGGCCTTCGCTTTTAAATGCGAGGTTACCTTTAAAACTATCGTAAGGGATAGATAGCCCCATGGAGTTTTGGATGATACCGTATTCGCCGAACAACAGTATCTTAGAATTAAAGGAGCCTTCCCGCTCGCGTTTTACCTTAGTCATGTCCCAATTTTAAAGGGCCGCTGCCAACACGGTCAGCAATCCAGTAATTGCCCTCGCAATATACAACAAGTTCTTCTTTTATAAATGTTTCCACCGCCTCGCTTGCGCTTTCAGGGTACAATATATGCACATTGGGCCCGGCATCGAGCGTGAAACACACATTACAACCCGTTTCTTGCCTAAATGTTCGCAATCGGTTAATAATTTCCCAAGTATTGGGCTTAAACAATACCACCGAAGGGTTTGAGACCATCATTAACGCATGCAAAGAAAGCGCCTCGTGCTCTACCAAGCGGATAAATGTTGCCACGTTGCCCTCGCGTATAGCTGCTAATAATTGTGCCAAATTTTTATCGGCATCCGCATATCGGGCCTCGGCGTATGGGTGGCCGTCCATAAGGGCATGGCCCGCGCGACTGCTAACTTCTTTCTCCCTGCGGCTTACAATCAATACGGCATCTTTGTAGTGCCTAAATTCGGGGTGTATTTCGCTGTTGCTCAGCGGCGTGCCATACAAGTCGCTGCTACCTGCCATTGCGGCAGTTGCGCCCCACTGAACCAAGCCCCCGTATATCGAGCGGCATGCGCTACCGCTGGCCAAGCGTGCAAAATGCGAAGCGCGCTGATAGAAAGCGTCATCTTGTGGCAAGCCTTTCAGCTCGGCCTCCATGCTGCAAAGGCACATGGCCAAAGCACTCATGCTGCTGGCCGAGGAGGCAATACCTGTAGAGTGTGGGAATGAATTAGTTGATGATATGCACAAGCTATACTGCTCCAAAAATGGCATATCAACCAAAATGCTCTCTAAAAACTTAACGATTTTATTACCGAAAGCTTCATTTACATGGCCTTCGAATAAGAACTCTAGTGCAATGCCTTTTGTATTTTTCGATACCCAAGCCAACTGCATATCCGTATGGGCATCGTTTAGCGTAAAGCTGATGCTTGGGTTGCTCGGTATTTGTTTGCCCTTTTTGCCCCAATACTTTACCAAGGCAATATTTGATGGGCAGCGCCAAGAAGCTTGCCCTTTGGCGGTTGGGGTATTGTTGGTTTGCATGCTGGATTGATTCATGGTAATCTAATACAAAAATAACACCATTGGCTGGATAACCGATAAAAAGGGTTTTGGTTTAAGGAGTTTTAACTCAGATTGGGCGAAATTCAATTCCCATCCAACACCAATTCATCCCAAGTTAGTAAGGTTTGATAGCCTTTAGCCTCAAAGTAAGCTACTACCTGGTTAGTGGCATTTGGGCTTACCGCCATTACAAAATCGCCACCCCAAGCACCTAGCGATTTAACGGAACCTTCGAAATCAGAGAACAACCTATCCTTTACTTTCTCCAGCTCTAGTGCGCTGCTTATCAAATTCTCGTGCCACTCCATACTTTGTTGCAAGGTGTCTAATCGTTGCGCAGCTTGCATCGTTATGGTGCAAAGGGTTATTTCTCTGGTCAGCGTTTCGTAATCAATGTCCAACTTTCTGTAGCGGGCAATGCCTTCGCGGCTATTTTGCTTCTTACCTAGGTAAAGGAAGTAAATATGGTCTTTAAACGGCGGCACATGGCTTACGGCTTCCCAAACAGGATTGCCTTGTTGCAAGTTAAATAGAATAGGCGTTTCGCTTTGGGCACAGGCAACATCGTAGCCCGAACCACCAAAGGTATCGGCAAGCAATTTATACGCATTTACCTCCGCCCATTGGGCTATTAAACTGATAAGTGTGGAACTGCTGCCCAAGCCCCAATCTTGCGGAAACTCCAACCTGGTAACGGCCTTAATACCCTTATTACTTTTTAGGAAGTTAGGATTTTGTTTGCGAACGGCTTGCAGGATTTCCGCCAAACGCGTGGCAAAGCCATAATCGTTGTATTGAATTACAGTAAGGTCGGATAATTTTATAGTAGCCTCAAACCAAGGAATTTCTTCATGATCCAATGCTTGCCAAACTATCATACCCGGCGAATCAGGGAAAATCTCCAACCACTGTCCATATTTGGTAGGCACGGCCCAAGCCAATGCACCATCCAATACCGCATACTCACCGCTAAGCAGCAATTTACCGTGGGCGTAATATCGAAGGGGAGGCGTTTCCAAATGCGAGATATGAAATGTGAAATGAGAAACTATTAGTTGTAAACAAAAGTAAAAGGTAAGGCAAATTTGAAAAATTTAAACACAAAGTTTCAAATCTATCATTTTCTACTTCATATCTAATCAAAGGCTTGCCGTTCTTCCACCATCTACTGGCAGGTTGATGCCATTGATATATGCTGCAGCAGGGCTGGCCAAAAATGCAGCGGCAGCTGCCACTTCGTTGGCACTAGCAAAGCGGCCCGCTGGGGTCTCCTGCTTCATTTGGGCAATAACGGTGGCTTCGTTACTGCCACTTTTGGCGGCTTTGTTGCCAATAATACTTTCCAAACGTTCTGTTTCGGTAAAGCCCGGCAGCACGTTGTTAACGGTAATACCGTATTGCCCTAGCTCCAACGACAAGGTTTTTGCCCAGTTGGCCACAGCCCCACGGATGGTATTGCTCACGCCCAACCCAAGTATAGGCTGCTTTACGCTGGTACTGATGATATTGATGATGCGCCCAAAACCCGCAGCCTTCATGCCTGGCACCAATATTTGGGCAAGATGTTGATTGCAAAGTAAGTGGTTGGTAAAAGCGCTAACAAACTCCTCAGGCTTGGCGTCAATAGCAGGACCGCCAGCGGGGCCGCCCGTATTGTTAACCAATATGTGTATCGTAAACAGGTTGTGTGTTTGCATAAAAGTTACCACTGCCTCGCGTAGGGCTTGCGGCTGGCTGTTATCGGCCACAATATAGTTGTGCTTCTGGGTACCGTTATTGGGCAATGCCGCTACTGCTTGCTGCAACAAATCATAAGAGCGGGCCATTACTATCACGTTAGCGCCCAATAGCGCCAACTCTTCGGCTACGGCACGGCCAATACCTTTGCTGGCACCGCCTACTAAGGCATACTTTCCGGTAAGATCTAAATCCATGGTTTCAAAATAAGATTTGAAATGAGAGATGTGAAACTAAGAAAAGTGTTGGGGTTTTCGGTAATTAGGCTGTACTAATCTGCCTAAATTCGAATCAGATGTAATTTCAAATTTGCTGCTCACCTCAGCAACCCCCTCCTAACCTCCCCCTGACCCGTTCGACTACGCTCAGGATGACAGGGGAGAAACTTACATGGTCACATTTCAAATCACAATCGCAAATAGTATTTCGCAACTCAGACGTCAAAAATTATTTATCTTTCACCCCGAAAACCCGCAAGTTTTGAACCGACTATTGCATACCCTCCGCTTGATGGGCCCTGGCATATTATTCGCTGGGGCTGCTATCGGCGTATCGCATCTGGTGCAGAGCACCCGAGCTGGAGCTAGCTTTGGCTGGGAGTTGGCTTGGGTAGTAGTAGCCGTTAACCTGTTTAAATACCCCTTTTTCGAATTCGGGTCGCGGTATGCCTTGGCTACCGGCGAAAGCCTATTGCAAGGCTACCGTAGGCAGGGCAAGTGGGTATTGTGGTTCTTTTTAGTGGTAACGGTGCTTACGGTGTTTACGGTGCAAGCCACAGTCACTTTAGTTACGGCAGGCATTGCACAAAACTTATTACCCATTGGCGAAAGCCCCATTTGGTGGAGCGCCATTATCCTATCCGTTTGTGCTGGGTTACTAATAATAGGCAAGTATAGTTTACTGGATAAAACCATGAAAGGCATTGTAGTGCTGCTATCGCTATCAACGGTAATTGCATTGGCAGGTGCTTGGCTTAAGTACGATAGCAGCTTGGTTATCGAAACCCCTCATTTCGATTGGAGCAACACGAGCCACCTTGTTTTCCTTATTGCTTTTATGGGCTGGATGCCCGCACCTATAGACCTATCGGTGTGGTATTCTATTTGGAGCTTAGAGAAACGCAAGCAGCAACCGGAATTTAATGCTCAAAACAGCCTTTTCGACTTTAAAATAGGCTATTGGAGCACTGCGGTTTTGGCACTCGCATTTGTGGGCCTAGGTGCGGTATCCATCTATGGCACTGGTCAAGAATTGCCCGACGGAGCAGCCAGCTTCAGCAACGCGTTAATCAATATTTACGCCAATACCTTGGGTCCGGTGGCACGCTGGGGCATAGCCATTGCGGCGCTTACTACCATGTTCAGCACCGCGCTTACCTGCTTCGATGCCATACCCAGAACGCTCAGCCAAACTACCCTTATCCTTACCAACCACGATACGCCAAAAAAAGAGCAGCAATATTACTGGCTGGTAATGGCAATACTATTTGCCGGGGCATTAGCGCTCATCTCATTTTTTAGCACTTCTATGCTGCAGTTAGTGCAATTGGCCACCATCCTTTCTTTCCTTACTGCACCATTTTTTGCCTTTGCCAATTATCACTTGGTTACCAGCAAACACACACCCCTTGAGGCACAGCCGCAATTGCCATTAAGAGTATTGAGCTGGTTGGGCATAGCATTTCTACTAGTTTTTTGCGGGGTATATGGCTGTACCCTTTTGCTCCCCAGTTAAGTTTTGCTAACTTTAAAAAGCTGCAGATACTTCTGTAACTCCCAACCCATAACTCGAAACTAGTAACCGCTATGACCTCCCGCCCCTTTAACATTAAAAAGTGGATTGACGATAACCGCCACTTGCTTAAACCACCCGTGGGCAACCAGCAGGTATATAAAGGCAACGACGACTTTATTGTAATGGTAGTGGGTGGCCCTAACAATCGCAAAGATTACCATTGGGAGGAAGGCGAAGAACTGTTCTATCAACTAGAAGGAAACATTGTTGTAAAGATTATTGAAGACGGTAAACCTGTTGATATCCAAATCAACGAAGGAGACATCTTTCTGTTGCCGCCGCGCGTGCCACATTCGCCACAGCGGCCAGCAAATTCAGTGGGTTTGGTTATAGAGCGTTACCGCAAAGAGGGAGAACAAGATGGCTTTCTTTGGTACTGCGAAAACTGCAACCACAAGCTATATGAAGAATATTTTGCCCTTACTGACATTGTAACGCAACTGCCGAAAGTAATGCAGACTTTTTACAACAGCGAAGAACTGCGCACTTGTAAAAACTGTAACACGGTTATGCAGAAGCCTTGATGCGCTGCGCAATTTACAATTCAAAATTTAAGCCTGAAAATTAGGATAGGTTGCAAATACTGTGGTGATCTTGAACCTTTTTTGCTACTAAGACTATAACGTGTCTTGTGTCTTGTGTCTTGTGTCTTGTGTCTTGTGTCTTGTGTCTTGTGTCTTAAGTCTTAATTATAAGACCTAGAAAAAGCGGCAGCTTAAGATGGTAATGTCGTCAATAAACAAGCCTTCGCCTTTAAAGTCGGATACGTATTTCAAGAGACCTTTATTGAAATCCTCCATTTTTAGCTCGCCATTACTAATCAAGAAACTTTCCAAACGCTCTTGGGAGAAATACTCGCCTTTGCCGTTTTCAAAATCAATCAAACCATCAGTATAGTTTATCAGCACACCCCCTTCAGGTATTCTTTCCTTACCAATGCGCATCACTGGCAGCGCTTCGAACATGCCCAATAATGTACAGCCCTTATCAAGTTCGGTTATGGCTCCGTCTTTTAACAACAAGGGTGGGTTGTGACCAGCGTTTACATACCTCAAAATGCGCGTTTCGCTATTGTATACACCAATAAATAGGGTAATAAACTTTTCTCCTTTGGTTATCTGGTTAACCTTTACGTTAAGATATTGAACAAACTCTCCAAGATTATCGAGCTTGCTTACCTCTCCACGAAGGTTGGCCTGAAAGTTAGCCATCAACAAGGCCGCTGCAATACCTTTACCTGATATATCGCCTATGCAAAAGAGCAGTTCCGTTTCCGAAATCTCTAAGCAATCGTAATAATCGCCGCCAATATCGTGGTGCGGCAAATATACCGAGGCCATCTCTATCACACTATTATTGGGCAAGTCGCTTGGTATAAGCATTGACTGCATTTTGGCTGCAAACTCAAGCTCTTTGCGCATTACTTCTTGCTGAATCTGGTTGTTGAAGAGTTTTTTATTCTCCACGGCCACAATAACAATATTGGTAATGGTTTGTATGAACTTCAGTTTCTCTTCCAACGAATCGTTGTCGTCCGTTTTCAAGTCGCCAATAAGTACGTAAGCCAAGGGCGTATCCTTGTGCAGTACTGGTATAATAACGTCAAACTCCTTCAGTTTCTCGTTTCGAGAGACATTAATGGTAGCAATGTTGCGGAATGAAGATAAATCGATATCGACATTGATTTCGCGAAACGAATCACTTACGCCAGAGTTACAAACGCAATCCCACTTATCGTTTTTAATAAAAACCAACAACCGTTGAATGCCCATTTGAGCGCGAAGGATAAACTCGTAGATGCGAAAAAGGGCCGAAGTAGAGAAATTGTTATTGATAGCTTGAGACACCTCCAATAACGAATTGATCTGCAATTGCTTGACAGTTAGCAACCTTTCTAGATGTGCTACTTTATCGTCCACGATAGTTTCCGGATGTGTTTCCTTCATCAATTGCTTAGCCCTAAGTCTAAATATACTACTTTTTACCGATTACTTTGCAAGCTTGTTTTTACATCAAATGCATCTCTCAAACCATTTCCGAGCAGATTAAACGCCAACACCAGTAACATTATGGCAATGCCAGGCGATAGCGCCAGAAACGAATTGTTACCGCTGATAATGTAACCATAATTGTCGCTAAGCATGCGGCCCCAAGTTGGCACCTCGGTTTTTGCGCCAAGGCCCAAATAGCTGAGGCCAGCCTCTATCAAAATGGCCGAAGCAAAGTTTGCAGCTGCTTGTACGATAATTGGGCCAGTTATGTTCGGTAATATGTGCTTAAAAATGGTTCTGCCTTCGCTATATCCTAAACTTTTGGCCGCCTCAACAAACTGCATTTCGCGCATGCTTATTACCTGTCCGCGCACAATACGAGCGACCTCAACCCACATAGTTACCCCAATGGCAAAAAACACCTGCCACAAACCACGGTCCTCAAAAGCGATAGCAATTGCGAAAACCAAAAGTATGGTAGGTATGGCCCAAATAACGTTTACTAGATACATGATAACATCATCCAACCAACCCCCAAAATAACCTGCCAAAGCCCCCAATACAACACCCAGCAGCACTGAAATAATCATGGCCATTAAGCCCACCATTAAAGATACACGCGTGCCTATCATCAACTGGCTCAGAATATCGCGCCCGTATTTATCAGTCCCTAGATAATAGGTGTGTGTTGCAAAGTTTTCATTCTCCACCTTAACGGTTAGCTCCTTTGCCGCAACTGATTGTTGCTGGCCTGCCAAATCGTTGTAATAGATAGTTTCGCCTTCGTGGCGGATATTGGGATTCGTTTCATCGATGGCAAAGACCAAATCAACCAAATGGTATTTCTCAGGTTTCGATCGATTACTATCGCCAGCAAAGGTCTCAGCGTAAAGTGTGTCTCCTATTATTTGGTAGCTGTTAAGCGGAACTAAAGTATAAGCATTGGGCGCACCATAAAGCATTTGGTCAAAAAAGCCAGTTTCGGGTACTTCTCTGTTCTTTCGAACCTTCAGCATTTGTATTTCAAAGCCAGGAGACTTATAATTTATAGGCAGTATTTGTTCGTTGGCAAAAGGAGTAGAATCGGGGGTAATTAGATAACCTAATAGCGCTAC
>CAIOSU010000175.1 GCA_903861055.1 uncultured bacterium | reverse complement strand
CCAACAAATATTTTTATATCCATTCTCAAACTAGCTAAATGGCCAATTGCCGCTATTGCTTAAACCCGATTTTTTTGTGCGGGCTTACGTAATTTTTATCGTTGAGGTGGTATATGTCGGCAAGGGTCATCGGTGCATCGGCCTTAATTTCGTGCCCAAGTTCGGTAATGAGTGCATTGGTTTTGTCCAACTCCAGCTCCTTGAACTCATATTGAGCTATCAGCCTGCCTTTGCGCAATAAGGCATCGTCAATATCTGCCAGGTTGGTATTGAAGGTGCAAATAACCTGTATGTTGTAGCAATCCGAAATCAACCCATCGCTCAAATTGAGCAAATTGGCCACGGCACTGCCTTCGCTCGATTTTCGGCTTTTGAGTATGCTCTCCGCATCTTCAATAATCAATACCGAATTTTCGTAACCGTCCAACAGCGACAAAAACTCTGGGCTGGCAATCTTTTTGCCTAACTCCACCGGTATAAACAGTTTCTTTTTGTTCACCTGCGAGCACAAGTAGCGTATATAGGTGGTTTTGCCCGTGCCAGGCTTACCATGCAACAGCAATATGCCTTTTTCGTCTTTTCCGTTCAGGCGCTCCAGTATTTCTTGATTGAGCGTAACTAAGTCATCATTGTAATGGCACTCTAAATCGATTTTCGCAATATTGAGCTTGAATTTGTGAAAACCCAACCCATATTGAAACGTTTTGAGCAAATATAGGTTATTGGCCTCGTTTACGGCTTTGTAAGTCTGCCTATCCCTAAAAAGTTGGGTTAGTTTATCCAACAAATCCTTATCAACGGCCGCATTGTGCAGTATTATGGCCGTTGTTTCCTCAGGGTCAAACTCATTTACAGTCAAGCTGATGAGCAAACCTGCCTCCAACCAATACGTACCCGTTGGTGCCGTGCCTTCTTTGCTTTCGTTTGGGTACAGATAGGTGCCCAAAACCTGCGTTAAGCCTGGGAACGATTCGGATAAGGTTTCGTGCACACCCGCCATTTCAATCCCCTCAATAATTATGCGGTAGGGTATTTGACCTGTTTTTACATAAAAATAGTAGTATGGCTGAAAATAATCGGCCTTGGCAAACATATTTACTAAAGGGTCGGTCATGGCGGTGCAAGTGGTTTATTTTCTTACTCAATTTGAGCAAAAATGGGGTAGAAACTATCAGTACAATTAAGGTATCATGTTGCACGATGTGCCAACCAACCTTGCAAAGTTAAGTAAGTTATGGTTGGGTTGCCATTTGGTAGCCCGAAAGTAACGCCAACTAATAAAATTATTAGACCAATATACCTAGCCAATAGTAAACCAATATTTAAACTAAACCGTTAAATTTGTGGTTACATTAAGCGAATATTAAGCCAATGATTGAACTGGATATAGTTGAGAAAAAAGAGCGCAGGGCTGGCAAGCCTACTTGGCTTAGGGTAAAGCTGCCAACTGGCGAAGGCTACCGTAAGGTTCGTGGGTTGGTTGATGAGTACAAACTGCACACTATATGCGAAAGCGGCAACTGTCCCAATATGGGCGAGTGCTGGGGAGCTGGCACTGCTACATTCATGATCTTGGGCAATGTGTGCACCCGTTCATGTTCATTTTGCGCTGTAAAAACAGGCAGGCCTGCCGAAATTGACTGGGATGAGCCACGCCGAGTTGGCGAAGCAGTGCAGCTAATGGGCGTAAAACATTGTGTACTGACCTCGGTTGATAGAGACGAGTTGCACAATGGAGGTTCTAAAATTTGGGCCGCAACTGTTAGGGCCGTAAGGGAAATGAGCCCAGGTACCACCATGGAAACATTAATTCCTGATTTCAAAGGCAACCAAAAGGCCGTAAACGACATCATAGAAGTAGCACCCGAAGTAGTATCGCATAATATGGAAACGGTAAAACGCTTGTACCGCTTAGTGCGCCCGCAAGCCATATACCAGCGTAGTTTGGATGTGATACAGCAATTGAAAGCAGGTGGCATGCGCACTAAAAGCGGCATTATGCTGGGCTTGGGCGAAACACACGAAGAAGTATTTGAACTAATGGACGACTTGGCAGCACACGGTTGCGATGTTATGACCATTGGACAATACTTGCAACCTACTAAACTGCACCTAGAGGTAAAAGAATATGTTACCCCTGAGGTTTTTGAAATGTATAAGGAAGAAGGATTGAAACGTGGCTTAAGTTATGTGGAAAGCGGACCTCTTGTAAGGTCGTCGTACCACGCCGAAAGACACATCTGATTTTGATAAAATTTCGTATTTTCACGGCGTAAATAACCGTGGTTTTGTGCCAATAGTTGTTCATTCAAACTTTAATTTGAAGATGAAAAAAATAGCTTTAGTATTTATATCTGCCCTCATTTTAGGTGCAATAGGATTTTGGGCCAATGGCACATTCTCTTCTGACCCAATGGCTGGGGTTAGCGACTCTCCTGCAATGCAATACAAAAAATCGTATGAAGCAAAGAACGGAGAGAAAAAGAAAAAAGGCATTTTGGGCGCAAAAGAATATTTGCACCTGATGCGCGCGAACCAAAACACTGGTATCGTATCGATTACTGATGTTTTGGCTGCCCGTAGCCAATGGTTAGCATCGAAACAGCTCAAAGCTCAAGGCGGCCGCTCGCTTGGCCTAACTTGGGAAGAGCTAGGTCCCGACAACGTAGGTGGCCGCACACGCGCTATCGTTATTGACCCTGCAAACCCTGAAAGAATGTGGTGCGGCGGTGTAGCTGGTGGCCTTTTCTTTTCAATCAACGGTGGTCTATCGTGGGAAATACACCCATGGACCAAGGAAAACGACCACGTGGGCATCAGCACCATGCGTATGGCGCCTAATGGAGATATTTACATTGGAACAGGCGAAGGTTTTGCACCTGTAATTGACGGCGTGCCTACAACTTTTGGCGCACCTGGATATATTGGAAGTGGTTTGTACCGCTCAACCGATGATGGAGCTACTTTTGATTTGATACCCGCCACCACTCCTGCTGCCAATAGCAACAACGACCGTTGGTCATTTATTTACGAAATAGCCTTCGACCCGTTTGACAATGGCAAGTTTTATGTTGCTACGCACGAAGGAATAATGATGACCACTGATGGCGGTGCTACATTTATAAGTCCAGCAGGCATTACACCTGCTTTACAAACTGGCCCAGCACTTGAGGTAACTGTTGATCCTGTTTTGGGCCATGTATATGCACAATCTGGCAACCACATATTCCGTTCCCTTGATAATGGCCTAACCTTTACTGATATTACAGGCTTAAACGGTTTTCCTGCCCAAAACAAAATTGGCCGCCTCGAGTTTGCGGTTACTAAAGGGCAACAAGGATTGGTTTATGCTTGCGTTTCAACACCTGGATTCGCCGGAACTATGGACGGCATTTATCGCTCTGATGACAATGGCTCTACCTGGACTATTGTAGTTCGTGGTAGTACCAATGGTTTCAATCCACTTGGCGAACAAGGTTTCTGGGGTATTGCGTTTGCAATTGATCCTGTAAATCCTAACCGGTTGATTATTGGTGGACAGTTGGAACTATGGAGCGTAAACGTAAGCGGTGGCCGCGATTTGATTGCCTACTGGCAGCCAGATATACCGTCTAACCCTTATTACGTTCATGCCGATATGCACGTGGTTCTTTTTCACCCTACCGACCCTAATATCATGTACGTTGGTACCGATGGCGGTGTATCAAGAAGTAACAATGCACAAGACCAGTTCCCTAGGTTTACTCCGCGCAACAAAGGCCTAGGCATAACACAATTCTATGGTTTTGCTACCGGGTTCGATGGCACGGTGATTGGTGGTACCCAAGACAATGGCACCCACTATAACGATTGTAAAAACAATGCACCCAAAACTTTCCGCGAAGTAAATGGCGGCGATGGTGGCGATGCTGCTATCTCTCGTTTGTATCCTAATATTTCCTTCTCTACGGTTTATAGTGGGGCGCTCTCTCGTTCGGTTAATTTCACCGACTCGTATAGCTGCGCATTGGACGATAATATTGATGCCAACACCGATTGTGCTCCAGATGATGGTACTTTGTTCTTAACACCGATTGCATTATGGGAAGATGACAGTGTGGTAACCAACACTGTGTACCGCACCACTACCAAAATTGATAAAACAACCCAAGCCGTTATTTCGCAAGTAACAACGCCTGAATCTATTACTGTTAAAAAAGAGAAAGCGTTGTTGTTTATCTGTACCAACAACGGCATCTGGTTTTCGCCAAACCCACTCAACCCATCTTTAAACCCAGTTTGGTTCAAAATTTCGGTTTCGGGTACCGCTACTGCCGTAACCGTTTCTGAACAAGGAGTTGCTTTTGTAGGTACACAAACCGGAAACGTATACCGTATTGACGGCTTGACCGATGGTTATGTGCTCGATTCACTTTTATCAGCCGTAAATATTGCAGCTGACCCGAACGATGCCAATATTGAAATAGTAGATTCTGTATACGATTACTTCTACGTATCGCCACTTGATCGCAGCACTTGGACTTTCCCTAGTATAGCAAGTAACATTGCTACCAGCCAAGGAATAAGAAGGGTAAAACTAACCGTACCGGGCACTACTAACCGCTATGTAACCGGTTTTGCTATTAACCCAAGCGACCCTAACCAAGTAGTGGTAACCTACGGCCAATATGGTAACACCGATTATGTTTTCCAAACATCAAACGGTAACGACCCTCCGGTAGGTCAAACTACGCCATTACCAACCTTCCAATCGATACAAAACAACTTGCCACAAATGCCAGTGTACGATGCCGTATTTGATTACTACAACGGAAACAATCTTCTGTTGGGCACCGAGCTTGGTGTTTGGAGCACTAATAACTACTTAGACGGAGCAACTCAAATTTCTTGGTCGACTGAGAACGCACAAGATTTTGGCGCGGTTCCTACCTTCCAGCTGAATTTTGATAAACTGTACGATAAAGAGTGTAGGGTACTTTATGCCGCAACTCATGGCCGCGGTATTTTCCGTACCACCAGCTTAACGCCATCAACATGCGACGTAACTCCTTGTAAAGAGATAGTTGGGGTAAATGAAGTGGTAAACAGCCAACCTACATCATTGAAGTTGTACCCTAACCCAGTATCTGCTACCGCCACCCTTGACTTGTACGTAAAACGAGGCCGCGAAGCTGTAGTAATGGTATACGACATTACTGGCCGCGTGGTGTACAATCAAAAGTTGAGCTCATTGGTTACAGGCTTAAACAAAGTAAACCTTGAACTAAGCCAGTTGCAAAGCGGCAGCTATATTGTTGCTGCCCAAATACCAGGCGAAAAACTATTAACGATCAAGCTTATCAAGCAATAAGAACTTAACAGGGTCTTAAAAAAGTGAGACCGCTGCGAATACAAAACAAGAGAGGCTGGTTCCAATGGAACCAGCCTCTCTTGTTTTAAAGTTTATGGAACTTTTACAACATAATGCACTAAAACTTTGTGTCTTGTGTCTTGTG
>CAIOSU010000174.1 GCA_903861055.1 uncultured bacterium | reverse complement strand
GTTCAGGCGCAAGCAGCACCTTTACCGTCAGTGGAGGTGCATCATATGCATGGAGTACGGGCGCTTCCACGGCAGTCATCACCGTTACCACCTCCGGTACCTATACCGTAACTGCCACTAGCGCATCGGGTTGTACCGCTACCGCCGACAGAACACTTACCGTAAACCCAATAAGCAATAGTGTAACCAACCAGACCGCTTGTAACAGCTTTACTTGGAATGGCAGCACCTACACCCAGACGGGCCAGTACATCTTCCAGGCCATCAACGCGTTGGGTTGCGATAGCATCGCAACTTTGGACCTGATTATCAACCGCAGCACCACCAGCAGCACTAGTATCACGGCTTGCGACAGCTATGCGTGGAACGGGCAGACCTACACCCAAAGCGGGCAGTACGCCTTCCAAACCAGCAACGCGGTGGGTTGCGATAGCACCGCTACTTTGAACCTGACCATAAACCGCAGCACCACCAGTAGCGCTAGCCAAGCGGCTTGCGACAGCTACCAGTGGAACGGGCAGACCTACACCCAGAGCGGGCAGTACACCTTCCAGACCAACAACGCCGTAGGCTGCGACAGCACCGCCACGCTCGTGCTGACCGTGCTGCCGGGCTCCGTTGACACCGCCTACTATAACCTGTGCACCGGAAACAGTCTGGTTTTGGGCACCGATACTTTTGTGATGGGCGGCATTTATGCAGATACCCTTGTTTCAGCGGGCGGGTGCGACAGCATCGTGGTCTCCGTTATCAGCGAAAGCCCAGCCATTGCCGCGCTGGACAGCATTTATGGCCCGCAGGTGGTAGATACACTGCAAGATTACGCTTACTTCGTGCCGATGGACCCATCTGCCACTTTTTACAATTGGTATAGCCAATGTGCATCTGTAGTGTTTGGCCAAGGCACCAATGCCGTGAACGTGGAGTGGGACGGAACCGATACCTGCACCTTGTACGTTACGGTGGGCAATAGCGGCTGCGCCGATAGCACTTCATTAACCGTTTTCGTATTTAATGCTACCGGTATATCCGACTTGTTTACGCCCGATAAGCTTGTTTTATACCCTAACCCTACCAATAGCGTGGCTACCTTGTCTTGGGGTGTTTCATTAAGTGAGATGCCTGCAATTTACTTGGTTGATGCCTTAGGTAAAAAGCTTGTGGTGCCTATCAATTGCAGAGCCGACGGTTGCAGTATTGATGTTCGCGGCCTTGCGGCGGGGGTTTACCAGGTAGTTGTTTCCGATGCAGAGGGTAATGCCGTGTTGAAACTGGTAAAGAGTTTTGACTAAAAAATGCCCCCACTAGCCCGAAAGTTACTTTCGTGCCGTTGGAACTTGGTTCCAACCATTGTTCATGCTCACAAAATATCAAACTTTACCAACCTCAAGTTTCTGAGGGTCCTGCCTAGTATCAAACACGCTTACAATCACAATTACGCCAGCAGGCTCGAAACGGTAGATAACCTTAAAATAGCTGTAAACCACAAACCTATATTCTTCTGCTAAATTGGCAAGGCGTTGCTCAATAGCACCCGAGAGGGGAAACTGCAACAGTTGCTGTATGCTAAGGTCTATTCCCTCAATCACCTTATCACCATAGCTTGGCGATTGCTCGCAGGCAAACTCATAAACCAGTTCCAATTGATACTGTGCAAAGGCCGTCCAGATTATCCGGTAGCTCATTTCCGGTTTTTGTATTTGGCCATCACCTCTTCATGCGATAAGGTCTTACCCGCTTTATAATCCGCTTCGCTTTCTTGCACCAAGCGCTGCAAGTCGGCTTCGGTTTGGGGTTGTAGGTATTGGCGGTAGAGGTCGCGTTTCGATTCGGCAGCCAACGCCTCAATGCGCTTCAGCAATGCATCGTCTTCCACATCACTGAGCCATTTTATCAACGAAAGTTTTCTATCGGCTGCATCCATAATACCGTTTTTGGGTAAATAACGAATAGTAAAGATAACGCGTTCGAAATAAAGAAGCGAGAACTAATTGCTCAAGCAGTGCAGGTTAAGCAGGCTTACATCCTTATACTACCCCCACACCAACCGATAAATCAACACGCCCAAGCCAATCATGAAAAGGGCAGTGTAAATGGGTTTGTTGTATTTCGCTAGCCACTCGGGCAAGTAGATGTCGAAATTGGGCTTGGTGGAGTTGGAGTAATTTTGAGCAACCAGCGTTAATGGGCACATTTTACGGAAAGCCAGTAGCACCAAGCCTTCTGCGGCTACCAGAGCAATGCATACCCACACCCAAACGTCAATTTTGTTGACGATAACGGCATACAGAAAATAGAAGATAACCACATTGAAGAACGCCCAAATGAGCGTATGTAGCAACTTTACCAAGGTCAGTTTGGTGGAGGGTTTCATGGCAATTTAGAACCTACGCCCCCAAAAACTGCAACAACTCATACACCAAAAAACCGGGCCAAACGCAGGCTTTCAAAAAACCTACCACGCCCATCCAAAAGCCCTCGGCTTGCTGTATGTAGTACACGGCAGCGCCTACAAAGGCCGCAAAGTAAAGGAAAGAAGGCTCCCGAACGATTACCTTCTCTTTGTATTTCATCTGCATAAGGCGTGGTGTTGGTATCCATCAAAAGTACGATTGAGGAAATAAGCTCCCAATGATAACGGATATGGATAAATATGATTTATGTCAATTCTCAAATTCCTTAATTCTTCTTACCCATAGTCAGATAACGCAATTGCGGCACCATGGACCCTCGTTCCAAACGAGGCAAGCTATCGACTATGGACTATTGACTGATTTTATCGTAATTTTGCCCTCTAATTTTTACAACAAACCGTTACATGAGCCAGCAAATACTGAACGAGCAAGAGGTTATCCGCCGCGAATCGTTGACCAAACTGCGCGAATTGGGCATTGAGCCTTATCCGGCAGCATTATTCCCCGTTAATGCTTTGGCCAAGGATATAAAGCAAACCTATGCCGAAGGCCTGGAGCAGCGCGATACCCTGATGACTGAGTTGCTGGAAGGTAAGCGCGTAAACGTAGTATTGGCTGGCCGTTTGATGAGCCGCCGTATAATGGGCAAGGCTTCGTTTGCCGAGCTACAAGACAGCAGCGGCCGCATACAGATTTACCTTAACCGCGACGAGATTTGCCCCGGCGAGGACAAGGAACTGTACAACACCGTTTTCAAGAAACTATTGGACATTGGCGATTTTATCGGCATTAAAGGCTATGTGTTTGTTACCCAAGTGGGCGAAATAAGCGTACACGTTGAGGAAATAACCGTATTGGCCAAAAGCCTACGACCACTGCCAGTAGTGAAGAAAGATGAAGACGGCAACGTACACGATGCCTTTGCCGACACCGAGCTGCGCTACCGCATGCGTTATGTCGATTTGGTAGTGAACGACCAAGTGCGCGAAACCTTCTTGAAACGCACCAAGCTCATGAACACCATGCGCCAGTTTTTCAACGACCATGGTTACTTGGAGGTAGAAACGCCCGTGCTACAAAGCATACCCGGTGGTGCGGCGGCCCGCCCGTTTATTACCCACCACAATGCCTTGGATATACCGCTATACCTGCGCATTGCCAACGAATTATACCTCAAGCGCCTTATTGTAGGCGGCTTTGATGGGGTGTACGAGTTCAGCAAAAACTTCCGCAACGAGGGTATGGACCGCACCCACAACCCAGAGTTTACCGTAATGGAGATATATGTAGCCTACAAAGACTACAACTGGATGATGGAATTTACCGAGCAAATGCTCGAGAAAATAGCCACCGAGCTGCACGGCACCACCCAAGTGCCGTTTGGCGATACCACCCTAAACTATGCCGCCCCTTACCCGCGCGTAACCATGTACGAGGCCATTGAGCGCTTTACGGGTGTTGATATTAGCAACATGGACGAGGCCGAACTGCGCATTGTGTGCCGCAAGCAGGGCGTAGAGGTTGACGAAACCATGGGCCGTGGCAAATTGATTGATGAACTGTTTGGCGCTAAGTGCGAAGGCAACTTCATACAGCCCACGTTTATTACCGATTTCCCGGTGGAGATGTCGCCGCTGTGCAAAAAGCACCGCACCAACCCACAGTTGGCCGAGCGCTTTGAGCTGATGGTAAACGGCAAAGAAGTGGCCAACGCCTACAGCGAGCTCAACGACCCTATCGACCAGCGCGAGCGTTTCCTGGAGCAAATGCGCCTAGCCGACCGCGGCGACGATGAGGCCATGACCATTGACCACGACTTCCTTCGCGCACTGGAGTATGGTATGCCGCCTACCTCGGGCCTCGGCATTGGCATTGATAGGCTCACTATGTTCATGACCAACCAAAGCACCATACAAGAGGTGTTGTTTTTCCCGCAGATGAGGCCGGAGAAGGTTAACTAGTTATTGGTGTTTTCCGAGGACTGAGTAGCACAAGCATGGCATCCTGTCTGTTTCAATCGAGACTCAGGATGAAATGCCCATACAACACTGGTTGCCATAAACAGACACCCTAGGTGCGTTTCTACTTACTTACGCTATTATCCTCCAACTTTTCCCTCGCAATACCAAACCATTTTCCTAAATTTGGGCAACAATTGCTATTTACCCTTTAACAACAACCTATCATGCCATATTTGTTTACCTCTGAGTCGGTTTCGGAAGGACATCCGGACAAAGTATCCGACCAAATATCAGATGCATTGATTGATAACTTCTTGGCTTTCGATCCAGAATCGAAAGTAGCTTGCGAAACCTTGTGTACCACTGGTTTGGTGGTGTTGGCTGGCGAAGTAAAATCGACGGTATACCTTGATGTGCAAACTATTGCCCGCGACGTGATCAAGAAAATTGGTTACACCAAGAGCGAGTACATGTTTGAGGCCAATAGCTGCGGTATTATCTCGGCCATTCACGAGCAATCGAGCGACATTAACCAAGGCGTTGATAAAAAGAACAAGGAAGAGCAAGGTGCCGGCGACCAAGGTATGATGTTTGGCTACGCTACCAAAGATACCGACAACTACATGCCGCTGCCTTTGGACATTGCCCACCAACTATTGATTGAGTTGGCCGAGCTTCGCCGCGAAAACAAAAAAATAAAGTACCTACGCCCTGATAGCAAGAGCCAGGTTACTATTGAGTATAGCGACGACAACACGCCTATCCGTATTGATGCCATTGTACTTTCTACGCAGCACGACGATTTTGATAGCGAGAAGAAGATGCAAAAGCAAATTGAGGATGATGTAATCAACATCTTGATTCCGCGCGTAATGAAGAAATTCCCTAAACGTGTACAGAAGTTGTTTGATGACAAAATTACGTACCACGTAAACCCAACGGGCAAATTCGTTATCGGTGGTCCGCATGGCGATACTGGCCTTACTGGTCGTAAAATTATTGTTGATACTTACGGTGGCAAAGGTGCCCACGGTGGTGGTGCATTCAGCGGCAAAGACCCTTCGAAGGTTGACCGTAGCGCAGCTTATGCTACGCGCCACATTGCTAAAAACTTGGTAGCTGCAGGTGTAGCCGACGAGGTTTTGGTGCAAGTATCGTATGCTATTGGTGTTGCCAAGCCAATGGGTATTTATGTAAACACTTACGGCACAGGCCGTGTAGGTTTGAACGATGGCGAGATTGCAAAGATTGTAGAGAAGGTGTTTGATATGCGCCCGTATGCAATTGAGCAACGCTTGAAACTACGCACGCCAATGTATAGCGAAACCGCTGCTTATGGCCACATGGGTCGCAAAAACGAAGAGGTAACCAAAACCTTTACCCTACCTAGCGGCGAAACCAAGAAGATGAAAGTAGAGTTGTTTACTTGGGAGAAACTTGATTTTGTAGATACCGTAAAGGAAGCTTTCGGTATTAAGTAAATACTGCTGCACAGCAATGCTATAATAGGCTGCCCCGGGTTAGGGGCGGCCTATTTTTTTTAGTGGCGGCTGCGGCCTTTGCTAGCAATAAGGCTTCGGGTGGGCGCGGCAATATTGCTACCTTGCGGTTGTGCAAAGGCCAAAACGGTATCGCAGGTGCTTATTTGGTAGGTTTGTGTGCGCAGAGGCATGGTGTTCATTTCCAACCCTACTTTTTGAAACCCAATGGCTACCGGGCCAGAGGATACTTGGCTCTGCACTAGCGAGTTGTTGGGGCCAATGCGTGCGCAAACCTTGCCGTTTATGTAGCAATCGATGGTATGATTGCTGGAGTTTATGAACTTGATGTAGCCAGTATTATGTTGCTGGCAGTTGTAGCTGCATCCAAGAGCGACCATCGTAAGTATAGTATATAACAACAACTGTTTCATTTGCCCTTTATTAGGAGCAAACATAGAAAATATATCGTTATGACTTGTATGTCAGAGCTGTTTATTTAATCATTTATACATGTCAATTGCACAATAGCCTTTATACCCTCCTTTATCTTTCTGCATATGGCCCCGCCTCCGATAGGCATATAGGGTAAACATACCTCGCAGTGCTGGGCTACTGGGGCACAGCAAAACAAAAGGGCCGCAAACATTTGCGGCCCTCGGGTATTACTTAATTTGTTATGGTGGTTTTTAAGCCGCTGGAGCCGCTTCTTTTTGCTTGGCTATCCATTTGTCGATATTCTCTTCCAAAATGTTCAGTGGCAATGAGCCATGGCGAAGTACCTCATCGTGAAACGAGTGAATATCGAACTTATCGCCCAACTCGGTACGTGAGCGCTTGAGCAATTCCAAAATTTTCAGTTGGCCTACTTTGTATGCCGTAGCTTGGCCAGGCATTACTATGTGACGCTCCACCATGCCTACACATTCGCCCATTGGGCTAGGTGTATTGTCGGCATAAAACTGAATGCCCTCTTCGCGGGTCCAACGTTTCCAGTGTATACCTACGTCAACCACCAAACGGCATGCACGCCATAGTTCCATGCTCAAACGGCCAAAATCAGAGTATGGGTTTTTATAGAAACCATATTCTTTAGGGATGTACTCAGAGTACAAACCCCAACCCTCTACGTATGCGGTATAGTCGCCACCCAAGGTGCGGAACTTAGGCAGGCCTTTTAGTTCTTGGTTAATGCTTATTTGCATGTGGTGGCCAGGTATGGCTTCGTGGTAAGCCAAGGCTTCCATTTCGTACACAGGCATGTTTTTCATTTCGTACAGGTTTACGTAGTACGTACCTGGGCGCGAGCCGTCAGGTGCTGGGCTTTCGTAAAACGCCGTACCCGCCGATTCTTCACGGAAAGGCTCCACTTGCTTCACCACCAACTCAGCTTTAGGCATAATGCCAAACAGCTTGGGCAGGGTAGCCTTCATAGAGTCAATCAAAGCAAGGGTTTCGTCAAGGTATTGTTTCTTGCCCTCTGGCGTGTTGGCATAGAAAAACTGCTTATCGGTTTTCATAAATTCAAAAAACGCTTTCAAGCTGTCGCTTTTGAAGTTTACCTGCGTCATTATGTTGCGCATTTCGCCGTGTATGCGCACAATTTCGGCTTCGCCAATGGCCATAATTTCGTCGGGAGTAAGCTTAGTGGTAGTGTTGTTGGCCAAGGCCACTTCGTAGTAGCTATCGCCATTCGGAAATTTCCACACGCCGGCATCGTTGGTGGCCTTTTTCTCCAATTCGGTAAGGTAGGTTATAATATTGTCGTAAGCAGGCTTAAAGTGCTCCAAAAGCGCCAAGCGGGCATCTTCAACCAAAGCAGCTTTGGCAGCGGCATCAACGGTTGAGTCAAGACCCGCAATTTTGCCCTTGATATCGGCAAACAGTGGCGAGTCGTTTTTAGATTTATCGAACGGCGCGCCAGTAATCAAGTTTTGGCAATCCTTTAACACCGCGGGGAACAAGAACTTAGGCAGAATGATTTCCTTGGCCTCGCGCACTTTCATGCCCGCCACTACTTGGGCCATTGCTACATCAATCTTTTGTAGGCGAGCAATGTAGTCCTTCGCATCTTGCACATTGCCTACTTGGTGTATGTTCATCAAAAACGAAGGCAACCAAGTATGTATGCCGTTCATTTGGTCAATTGGGTAACCATGCATACGAAAATCGAAATTCTTGATTTCGTCTTCCGCATCGGCTACCCACATGCGGTAGCTGGTTTGGGTTATTTCGTTGAGCTTATTAAAGTCGAAACTATCTTTAAGGAAGGCTAGGTTTTGCTTCAAAATTGAAATTTCTACCAACTGCATCGAGTCCGAAAAATCGCCCCACTGGTTGGCGGTAGAATCTTTGATGCCCAGATAGGCCTTCCAAACCGGGTAGCGGCTTACTTGGTCGTCCCATACGGCATCAAACCAAGTATTTAATCGCGCGCTTTCGGCTTCAATTTCTTCGGCGGTAGGGCCTTTAGGGGCATCAGGGGTGTTGTTGCAGGCCGTTGTAAGCAGCAAGGCTATGGCCAGCACGGGCAAAAACAGTCGGATAATGCGCATGGAGGGTTATTTTGCTGCAAAGGTGAGCAAAATATTCCAATAGACATTGGCTTTTAGATTAGACTAAAATTCCAAAACCTCTTTCCACCGCCCATTCTCGGCAAACTCTTTAACCACCGCATTGCGCTTGGCGAGCAGTTGGGTCATGTATTTTTCCAAGAAAAGCACATCTGCCAGTTTACCCAAAGGCCCTAATGGCGAGGTATAAGTAAATGTATCCATCATGGTAGTGATGCCATCAGTTTCTTCAAAATGGTGTTCGTGTTTGAACGATTTAAAAGCCCCTTGTACCATTTCGTCCACAAAATAAGTGGGCCGCTGCATGGCCGTTATTTTAGAGGTTAATGTTTGATAAACCCCAAAGTGCTTAGCGCGCCAAGTTACACTTTCGCCTAAATTTATCAACCCTGAGGTAGTGCCCGCAATAGCCTCCTCGTTGGTATGTGCGGTAGATATTTTATGCAAATCAATGCTCCTCGACAAATCGAAACAGATATCGGCAGGGGCATTGATGGTAGTGGTGAGGTGGATGGTGGGCATGGGTGTTGCAAATATAGCGGCTGAATTGCTAGAACCTTGATTAGGTGAAGGATTCGTAGATTGGAAAATGATTTTTTACTAGGTATGTAAAAATCCTTTTCCAATCAAGGTAATCAAGTAAACTCATGGTTCCAACCTGCGCTCAACCAATCACCTCAAAGCCGGTATAGCTGTGCAATACCTTGGGCAACAGCACTGTGCCTTCTGCTGTTTGGTTGTTCTCTAACAAGGCAGCTACAATGCGCGGCAAGGCCAGGGCGCTACCATTTAGGGTGTGCACCAGTTGGGTCTTTTTGTCCTCGTTGCCTTTGTAGCGTATTTTCATACGGTTACTCTGAAAGGTCTCGAAATTGCTCACGGAGCTCACCTCCAACCAACGCTGTTGGGCGGCGCTATACACCTCAAAATCGTAGGTAAGGGCAGAGCTAAAGCTCATGTCGCCACCACACAGGCGCAGTATGCGGTACGGTAGCTCCAGTTTTTGCAAAATGCGCTCTACGTGGCTCACCATACCCTCTAGGGTTTCGTATGATTTCTCTGGCGTTTGGAACTGTACAATCTCCACCTTCTCAAACTGGTGCACGCGGTTTAGGCCACGCACATCTTTACCATAGCTACCTGCCTCCCTACGAAAACAAGGAGAGTAAGCACAATAGCGTATCGGCAAATCGCCTTCGGCCAATATATCGTCGCGGTGAATGTTGGTTACCGGTACCTCGGCGGTAGGTATGAGGTAGTAGTTGTCTTCGGTGGCGTGGTACATTTGTCCCTCTTTGTCGGGCAACTGACCGGTGCCAAAAGCGGTATCGGTGTTCACCATCAAAGGGGGGTTCACTTCTTTATATCCGGCAGCTATGGCCTCATCCAAAAAGAAATTGACCAAGGCCCGTTGCAAGCGAGCACCTTTGCCCAAATAAACCGGGAAACCTGCACCCGTAATTTTGGTGCCTAATGCCAAATCAACAATACCAAACTGCTCCAGTAGTTCCCAATGCGGCTTAGCGGTGCTGTCCATGGCAGGTATAGTGCCTACTTGTTTCACCAATTCGTTCTCTTCGGGGGTTTTGCCTGCTGGCACGCTGCTGTGCGGTAGGTTGGGCAAGGTAACCAATAGCTCGTACTGGTCCAATTCCAACGCTTCCAACTGCTCTTGCAACTCACGGCTTTGTTCTTTAAGTAAAGGTGCTTTACCCTTTAGGGCATCGGCTTCATCACGTTTGCCTTGGGCAAATAGTTGGCCTATTTCTTTAGCTATGGAGTTTTGCTGGCTCAATAATTCATCGAGATCGAATTTCACCTTGCGGCGTTTTTCGTCAATGCTAATTATCTGGTCTACTTTATCGGTATCCTTAAAGTTCTTTTTCTGTAATCCCGCCACTACTGCGTCGCGGTTTTGGGCTATATAGGCTGCCTGTAACATGCTAATGGGTGTTTATGGGCCAAAGATAGGAAGAACGGGCCGAATTTGGTTACGGGGTTTTGGCAGCAGGTATTGTTGTCCCATTTGTTCGGGTTGAACCTGAAGCACCTAAATAGTCAAACGTTTTTAGGGCATACGTGCAATTCTGTATCTTTGCCCCAGCTAACTGCAACATGATTATAAACGTACACCAGCATTTTATGGAGTTGGCCCTAAAGGAGGCCAAGCAGGCACAGGCCGAAGACGAAGTGCCTATTGGGGCAGTTGTGGTGTCGCATAGCCGCGTTATAGCTAAGGCCTACAACCAAGTGGAGCGATTGAAAGACCCGACCGCACATGCGGAAATGCTGGCCATTACCTCGGCTACCAATGCTTTGGGCAGCAAGTACCTCACCGATTGTGCTATATACGTTACCATTGAGCCTTGCATGATGTGCGCCACGGCGCTGTTTTGGTCAAAAATAGGGGCAGTGTATTATGCCGCTGGCGACAACCGATATGGCTTTACGCACTTTGACAGGCACATTTTCAATGATACCACCCACGTAGATAAGGGCCTCTTGGAGCACGATTGTGGACAGTTGATGAAGGACTTCTTTAAGAAAAAACGGGAGCTAGATAAGTTGTAGCATATTGGGGCTGTGTGTTTTTACAATAGTATTATTGTCATTACTCACCAAAATGGTTTTATTGCCATCATAATAGTTGTTAGCTGCCTTTTCTTTTCGTTTCTTATCTCTCATTTCTAATTTCCTCTTTGTTTTGCCCTTGCGTCTGTAAAGAAAAATGTTATTTTAGCGGAACATTACCCCAATGCCAACAAACTGCTACCTTTCATGAGTAAATCACTAAGCAACGACAATCAAGCCTGGGGAAGCCGGGTGGGACTAGTATTGGCCATGGCCGGCAATGCCGTGGGGCTTGGCAATTTCCTGCGTTTTCCGGTTCAGGCAGTGCAAAACGGGGGTGGTGCTTTTATGATTCCCTATTTGGTGTGTTTCCTGTTAATGGGCGTTCCGTTATTATGGATTGAGTGGAGCATGGGCCGTTTTGGCGGTCGCTTGGGGCACCACAGCACCCCATTTATTCTCGACTCGATAGTAAAACGCTCCTTTTGGAAGTATTTTGGCGTGTTTGGCATTTTCACCAATATCAGTGTAGCGGCCTACTATTGCTACATCGAGAGCTGGACAATGGCCTACGTTTACCACTCCGTAGTTGGCACGTTTAGTAATATGAGCCAAGTCGATATAGCCCAATTTTTTGTTGACTATACCAACGTTGGCGCTAGCACCACCGGTATCCCTTATGAGTCTATTGTTTTCTTTGTGGTTTGCATTATACTCAATACTTATATACTATCTCAAGGGCTAAGCGGGGTTGAAAAGGCCGCTAAAATTGGTATGCCGTTGCTAATTATTTTCGGTTTGTTTTTGGCTATCAAAGGCTGGACACTCGGCACCAGTGGCGCAACTGCGGAGCACCCTAATGCCAGTGCCATTGATGGACTTAACTTTTTATGGACACCCCAATACGACTCGCTCACCAACCCTAAAGTGTGGTTAGCAGCGGCGGGTCAAATATTCTTTACCCTGTCGTTGGGTATGGGCTCTATTCAATGTTATGCCTCTTACCTTAAGTCGAAAGACGATATTGCCCTTAATGCAGTGTCGGCGGGCTTTGTAAATGGTTTTGTTGAAGTGGTATTGGGTGGTGCTATTGTTATTCCTATTGCTGCAGGCTATTTGGGCTTAGATTGGGTAAAAGAAAATGCGGGTTTTGGTATGGCGTTCCAAACCATGCCATATCTGTTCAACAACTGGGGTGTGGCACTGGCAGCTATTGCTGGTGTTATGTGGTTTGGGTTGTTGTTTTTTGCAGGTATTACCTCCTCGTTGGCCATGGGTACCCCTTGGATGGGTTTCATGCGCGACGAATTTAACTGGAGCAGTAGCAAAGGTGCTTGGTCGTTTGGCCTAATTGTATTGATATTGGGCCTGCCAACGGTGCTGTTCTTTAATTATGGCGTGTTTGATGAGTACGATTATTGGGCAGGTACGGTTTCGTTGGTAGTTTTTGCAATGGCTGAGGTGCTCATATTCGTGCTGGTTTTTGGTGCTGACAGAGGCTTTAACGAGATAAATGAAGGTGGCGATATTAAGGTGCCCATAATCTTTAAGTACATTATAAAATACGTAACCCCTGTATTGATAACCGTGGTATTTTTAGGAGCGTTGATTACGCCTGAAGGTAATGATTGGGCCGGGTCGTTCCAAGGGCTATTTGCCGGCAATGGCTGGACATTTGACAACAGCTCCATTATTAAACAAGCTACTTTGGCTGGTCTAAGGGCTGATATTGCAGCGGCCACTGATGCTTCAGTTTTGGACCACCTTGAAAAGAAACTTTTATATGTTACTGGTGCCCGAATATTATTGGTAAGCACATTTTTAGGTATAGCGGGGCTAGTATATTTGGCCTACACCCGTCGCGTAAAAGAAGGGAGGATATAAACTATGAATACATCAGCACTTGTAGTAATGTTGGGCTCAATGGCCTTTTTTACCTTCTATTGTGTGTACTTTTTCTATTTGGTGCTTAAAGCGCCTATGCGCACTGAGCCTGATTCGTATGAAGAGAATAACGAAACTCCTCGTTAAGGGAATTTAGTTTGCCTACTTAGGTTTTTGCGCTTCGCTTTCGGCTCTTTTTAGCCACACATCGGCTACTTGGAACATACCGAAAATGAATACTTGCGCCATATTGCTCGCAGTAGCCAATCCCAAAGTACGCGCCCAAAAGAAAAATCCCGTTAGCAATAGCAAATGACCACCTAGGGTAACCACCGATACCATCCGCATTAATTGCGTAAAAAACGAAGGGTCGTTTCCGATACCGGTAAAGCTGCTCCATGCCCAAATGCCCAATAGCCATACCGCCCCGGTAAAAGCCTTGCCCGTATATATCATTGTTTGCAACATAGGGCTAAGTTACAGCAAAATTTGGCTCAAAGCTATGCGGTAATTAGCGAACAGTCTGCAATATTCTATCCCAGGCTTAGTGTCTGGTCTTCTGGTTGTTTAGGATTTAGTAGCCCTTCGAACATAAAGATTTAATAGAAAATAAAAAATAGTTGACACGTTTGCCAATAAATTGCATATTTGCCATATGAAGCATTTAATCATTTGTCTTTCGGTTTTTGCGTTGTTTTTAGTTTCCTCTTGTCAAAAGGACACAGACGAAGCCGCAATAAGCGCTTTGCCTAGCGAGTACGATGGGGAGTTAACTCGCGAATGGTTTAAATTGGAGTGCACGTTGGTAAAAGAAACACCCGGTATGTTTCCGCCACAAGCCTCTCGTGCATTTGGATACACGGGCATAACGCTCTACGAAACAGTAGTGCAAGGCTGGCCCGATGCCCAAAGTTTGGCTGGGCAACTGAATGGGCTAAATAGTAGCATGTTGCCTATGGCCAACACCGGTGAGTATGAGTATAACTGGGCTTTGGCATCTAATGCAGCTTTCTCGGTTATTATTACCAAAATGTTCGACCGAACCATAAAGCCGGAAAACCGCAGCGAAATATTGGCACTAGAGGACAAATGGAAGACTACCCTTAGCGAAGGGGTTGACCCTGAAGTTAGGGAGCGCTCTATCTCTTTTGGGCAGGCCATGGCCAATGCCATTTACGAGTACTCTAAAACTGATGGTGGGCACGAGCAGTATGTTGATCCTTTTCAGCTGCCTTATACTTGGCCAACTAAAGATGGTGCTTGGGTGCCTACAGGTGCTGCGGCCAACCCACTTGCTCCCCGTTGGGCCAACAACCGTCCTTTTTTGACGGTTAATATTACCGATTGCCAGCCGAGTGCGCACTGCGCTTACTCTACTGTTTCGAATGATGAGTTTTATAAAGAGGCCTTGAATGTGTACAATGTAGTTACGAACGCTACTGCCGAAGAGGTGGAGATTGCCAAGTTTTGGGCAGATGACCCTTTTAATACCTGCACCCCAACTGGGCATACTTTTAATATTATGGTACAACTGCTTGAAGAGCATGACGCAAATTTGGCAATGAGTGCTGTTGGCTTTGCCAAATTGGCTATTGCCGAGAACGATGCCTTTATTGCCTGCTGGAAAGCGAAGTACGATTATTTCTTGATTCGCCCGGTAACTTACATCAGGCAGAACATCGACCCGAATTTTAACACCCTTATCGGTACCCCACCTTTCCCGGCCTATACTTCGGGTCATGCAACCGAAGCAGCGGCAGGTTCGCGTATATTCACTAACATGTTTACTAGCGGCGATGGTTACTATCAGTTTACCGATAGAAGCCAATTGCAATTTGGTTTCTCAGTGCGCAATTACAGCAACTTTGATGATATGGCTACCGAGTGTGCCAACTCTCGGTTGTATGGCGGCATCCATTACAATATGGACAATAGTAATGGCTTGAAAATGGGCAAAGCCGTTGGCGACAATGTAAATACCCGCATTCGTTGGCCTAAGTCATTTTAATAGTAACCCACTACATGAGATTATTTGTTTTGCTTTTAGCCTTTGCTGGCTTGCTATCTTCGTGCAATGGCCACAAAATAACGGATGAAACCTTAAAGGTTGATGGTACTTATTTGGCCACGCTGCAATGCGAGGCTAAGAAGTTACAAGAAGAACGCTTTAAACTTGCCCAAGATATTCGTGAGCTAGAAGACTCGGTAATGTATAGTCTTGACAGTTTAGCCAAACCAAGTTTTCAAGCCAAGCTTGACCAATTGGTGGCATCAAAAGAGGATATGCATTCAAGGACAAAGGCCATGGCCGATAGTATAACCCATGTGCTTAATGGCTTTTACGAAGGCACGTATAAAGACACTGCCGACCGCAAATTGCTAGATGCAGCCCTTTCTGCTGCTTACCAAAGCAAATGTCAATAACGATTAGTTGCGCCTGCGCTTATAGCAGTTTACGTATAATGTCGTCAGTAGAAATGCCTTCAGCTTCAGCCTTATAGTTCTTAACCACCCTGTGGCGCAATATAGGCAATGCTACGGCCTTTACATCCTCAATATCGGGCGAGTACTTGCCATGCAGCACCGCGTGGCATTTAGCGCCTAATACAAGAAACTGCGATGCCCTGGGGCCAGCGCCCCAACTTAGGTAGTTGTTTACGGTATCGGGTGCCAAGGCGGTTCCGGGGCGCGTTTTGTGCACCAAGGTTACGGCATACTCCAAAACGTTGTCGGCAATTGGTACTTTGCGTATTAATTGTTGGAAAGCCACGATCTCTTCGGCAGTAAGTTGTTTTTCAACTTTTACGTTCCGGTTGCTGGTGGTATTTTTTACCACTTCTACCTCTTCTGCATAAGTAGGGTAATCCACCACAATATTGAACATAAATCGGTCGAGCTGGGCCTCTGGCAACGGGTAGGTACCTTCTTGCTCAATAGGGTTTTGGGTAGCTAGTACAAAAAAGGGCCTATCCAACTTATAATTGTGCCCTGCGGCGGTTACTGCGCGCTCTTGCATGGCCTCAAGCAAAGCGGCTTGGGTTTTGGGCGGTGTACGGTTTATCTCATCAGCCAGTATAATATTGGAAAAGATGGGGCCTTTGATGAATTTAAACCCATGGCCCTGTTCATATATTTCTGAACCGGTAATGTCTGATGGCATTAAATCGGGCGTAAACTGTATGCGCTTAAACTGCAAATCCAGCGCCTCGGCTATAGTGTTTACTAGCAAAGTTTTGGCCAAACCTGGTACCCCAACCAACAGGCTGTGCCCATCGCTAAATATGGCAATGAGAATGGTTTCTATAACCTTGTCTTGTCCTACTATTATTTTCGAAATCTCTTGGCGCAGCACTTTATACTTGGCCGATAGCGCATCTACTGCCTCAACATCAGAGTTATACTTACTCATAATTATTATTGCTTGAGTTATCTTCTTTAAACCATTTCTTTAATGATAGGCAGCCCGCATAATCAGGCGAAAGCCATACATACGTACCTTTTATCCTATCTTCTAGCCACATACCAAGAGCCTCGTCTTGTTTCTTTTTTAATGCGGCTGCCTGTATTTTATAGTAGTCTTCGGTTAGGTTGGCTGCGTGTGGTTGGGTTTCGCTTTTAAGAAACAAAATGCGATAAGCAGGTTGGCCGTTTGGCAACTGCATGGATAGCGGTATTGAGTATTCGCCAGGTTTTAAGCCTTCAAGCCCGAAGTAAATGGTTTTATCAAGCTGCCCTATTTCAAAATAACTGCTACCAGTGGCGGGGTTTGAAAGAATGCCACCTTGGTGTTTGGTTTCGTCGTCTTCAGAGTATTTTTTAACTGCGTATGCAAACGACATGGTGCCGTTAACCAGTGAGTCGCGAATACCGTCGAGCTTACTTTTTACTAACTCATGGTCAGAGCCCAACACTGCTGGCACAATAAGTATGTGACGTACCGTAATGCGGTTGCCTTTTTTCTTCACCATTTGTATAATGTGGAAACCGTATTTAGTTTCTACCACCCCTGAGTGCTCACCTTCTTCCAAAGCAAAGGCTGCCGCCTCAAATTCGGTTACAAACTCGCCACGGCCAACAGTACCAAGGTCACCGCATTTATCTTGCGTGCCGGGGTCGTTAGAGTATCGGCTAACCAAAAAGCAAAAATCGGCATCTGGGTCAGTCTCCAAAATGGTTAAAACCTCATCTGCTTTTTTGCGGGCAATTTCTTTCGAAAACTCAGAGGCTAAAGGGCTCATTATCACATGCCCAACTTCTACTTCGGCATTGAAATAGGGTAAGCTATCAGTAGGTATTAGGTTGAAAAACTTCTTTACATCCGATGGGCCAACTTTTACGTTACTGTAAATTTTTCCCTGCATTCGTTGTGATAGTAACTGCTCTCTAATATCGGTGCGAAACTCGTTTTTTATCTCCAAAATGCTCTTGCCATAGTATTCTTCCAACTGTTCTTGTCCACCCAGCATTGATACGAAGTAACCTACACGGCGGTCGAGTTCGGTTTCCACTTCATCGTCGCTTACAGCTACACTATCTTGCAGGGCAGCTTCTAAAAACAACTTTGAGGTAAGTATGCTGTTCAACAGCTCGCATTTGGCACTAAGTGGCACATCCTGTTCCAATTTAAGCTGCTCGTATTGCAGTTCAACATCCGATAACAGGACAACTTTATCTCCAACTACGGCAATAACTTTATCAACGAGTATGGTATCGGCTTTTGTGCTGGTAAAGGCTGCCAAAAAGCAAAATAAAACAATGATTGTGCGCATGTTAGTATGTCTTGAAGCTGCCGTTTTCAAGGGCATCTTTGTATAAATTTTCATAGGTTTTATTCACCAGTTCCATCTTCCTTTTGTTGAGGATGATTTTAACTATATCCTCACGGATGTAGTTAATTGGAGCGGGCTCTTGTTGCTCTTTAAAGTCGTTTACCTTGAGCAGATAAATATACAGTGAATCTTCCACTTCTCCGGAAAGCCTGTTTTTGCTTAACGTTCTTAGCTGCAATTGGTCGATGGGTATTTGCTTGTAAATGCCACTCAGTTCGTACCAAATACTGTCTTTCAGGTAAAAATCGGTTGCATAAGTTACGCAGTATCCCAGAAGTTGCTCCTTGTCCTCCGTTCTGTTTGAGCGAAACATTTCTCGGGTGGCATCAATTTTTGGGGCATCTTTGGCCAGCTTCACGTAGTAAAACTGGGCAATGTCTTCCGTAAGCAAAAAGTTTTCTTCGTATTGCTGGTAGTAGGCTGCAATCTCATCTTGGCTTACCACCGTATCTAATTTTTGCTGTATCAGTTCGTTTTCGTAGCTATATATTATCAACGACTCTTTGTAGTCTTGCACCCTTCGTTCTATATCCAATTGCTCTGCGGTAAGGTACTTTTCGGCTACTTGCAATATTAGTTGGCGCTTTATCCAGTTGTCAATGTAGTTTTTGGCTACTTCTGCGCTGTCTTCGGCGGAAGCATCTTTTACCATTACCTCGTTAATATCTGATTGGTAAAGTTTTTTTTCGGCAACCGTAGCTACAATTGGGTCGTTTTCGCGGTCGTTTTTATCAAACCAATTGCATGAGGTTGCCCATACCATGAATGCCATGGAAACAATAAACCCATATGTCAATTTGAATTCGATACCCTAAAAAGTTATTGTTTCTCTGAAAATAGTAAAGACGTTGCACGCAACGTCTCCACTTTATATTACTACTCAAATTAAACTCGAGCGCTTGTTTTATTTCTTGTACATGCTTTCCAATACTGAGTTGTAAACTACTACTGGGTAGCGCTGTTGCAACTCTTCTATCCATTTTTTCTCCAAGAAATCTTGGTACTCCGATACAACAAAACCCTTAACCTCCTGCAAAGGCTTCGGCGCTGGCGCCAATAGTTCTGTTACATCAACAAACTTGACACTACCATCGGCAACGGTGGTTAAGTTGCCCAATCCTATTTTCCAGCCAGTGGCATCTGCCAAGGCGTTTTGTCCTTTCTCAAAAGTGCCTTCGGAAGTAGAAACGATGGTTGCACCGTTTTTGTTGTATTTGGCCAAGGTAGCTGCAGCACCTTTTTTAGCCATATACTTTTTCACCTTCTCAGCTGTTTTGGCATCGGCTATAGTGTAAGTTGTTGCTTTTACGCGTTCTGGATACATGTATTTGCCCTTCACGCCTTCGTAAAAAGCGGTTAGGCCAGTGGTATCTTTCACGGCGCGACTCCAAACTTTTTTATCGGTTAGGTCAAATAGCAAAATACCATCCCTGTACTCGCGCATTAGGTTCTTAAAGTCAGGGTATTTACGCTCTAGTTGGCTCTCTTCGTAGGCCATGAGCATTTCCTCTTGGTATATGTCGAAATACTGATCAAACACCACCTGTGCGGCATCGGCGCGTTTCTTTTTTTGTTTGCTCTCTAGGTAGGTTACAAAGTCGGCTTGGGTATAAGTTTTATCGCCAATGGAGAACAATACTTTGGCAAGCGTGCTTTTGTCTTCCCATACAAATTTGCCCTCTGGTAGTTTTTCACCTATTAGTTTAAACAGTTCTTGGCGGGCCTTTACGTTTTCTTTGTAGTTATATTCAAGCTTAATGCCATCCAGCAATTTAGATTTGGCTATTTCAGAACGGCTGTCGCGCTCAATTTTCTTTTTCAGCTCACCTTTGGCTTCTTCAAAGGTAGGCTGGGCTTTTTTACTAATGCGCTTAATAATATGGAAACCATAGTCAGTTTGTACAGGCTTAGCTAGGTCGCCGTCTTTTTTTAAATTAAAAGCGGCAAGCTCAAACTCTTCTACCATGCGGCCGGTGCCAAATGGAGGCAAAAGTCCGCCTTTGTTTTTGGTGGTTTTGTCGTCGCTGTACAGGGCTACCAGTTCATCAAAAGTTTGTTCGCCCTTAAGCGCCAAGTTGTAGATGTTTTCGGCTTGTAGCCTTACTTGCTCAATGCCTTCTTTATCGGCTCCGGTAGGTATTTTAAGCAAAATGTGGGCCACGGTTATCTCCCCTTGTGCCTCGCGGGCATCGTTTACTTTTACCAAGTGGTAGCCAAAACGGGTGCGCACGGGCATTGATATATCGCCCTTTTTGGTTTCATAAGCTACGGTTTCAAAAGGGTAAACGGTTTGTAGCACCGTAAAGTAGCCAATATTGCCGCCGTTGGTTTGCGCCGATGGGTCTTTAGAGTATTTTTTAGCGAGTTCGGCAAAATCTTCGCCTTTTAAAATCCGGTTGCGCAGTTGCACGGCTGTTTTGTACGCTTTCAAAGTATCTGCAGGTAGTGCAGGTTCGTCAATACCTATGAGTATGTGGCTTGCGTTTACTTCAAGTTTTGAGCGCTCATAGGCTTCTTCTAACAATTTTTCGCTTACCTCGCGGTCGTACAAATATTGTTTAGATAACTGCTTACGGTAAGTTTCCAGCTCAGCACTCAACGAGCTTAGAGTATCCATACCCAGGTTTTCGGCTTCTTTTACTTTAAGTCGGAACTTGATGTACAGGTCTAGGTAGTCGTTCAGCGATTCTTTAGTATAGCCGTTTTTGTCGTCTACGTTATTTTTGTTGTACACGTAAGCAAACTCTGACAGGTATACCGGCTGGCCGCCAATGGTAAATAACACCTCGCTATTGTTGGCTGAAGTATTGTTAACTGAACTGCTGTTGTTGTTGTCGGCGGTATTGGTTAATGCGCTATTGTTTTTATTTGAAGGTTGGCCGCTTCTGGTTTGCACAGGAGTATTAGCCTTTACGCCCGAAAGGGTGCTAGACGATACAGGCTTGGTGGGCGGCTTAATAGTTTTATCGGGTTGTGCTACTAGGTTAGCGGCAAACAATAAACAAAGGATAAACAAAGAAAACTGACTAAAATTGGAAGTTGATCTCATGACCGATTTTTCGCTTTATATAACGAATAGATTTGCAATCTACGGATAAAGTTGTATCCGGCTGGCAAATTTAGAGATTATTTGAGAATATACTGAAGTGAAAATTAACTATTACCCAATGTGATAGCAATATTGGGGGATAATTTAACAGCTTTTAAGAATTTGTGGCTATGCAACTTAGCGCAACATGCTAGAGGGTCATGTCAATTACTTCTTTTTGGCCTAAAAACTTAGGGGTAGTACCCAACAGTTTACAATCGAGTAGGGCCATGGCACGGGCCATTATTTCGCGAGCAAAGAGCTTATTGCTAGCATGTATAGGGTCTTTGGCAACGTAGCCTATAACATCCATTTTCTTTGCAAGGCCAATGTACAGTGCTCTTTCAAGATGAAACTTCTGACTAACCACTATAAAGCTTTGCTGGCCAAACACCTCGTTGGCGCGAACCATGGAGTCGAAAGTGCGGAAACCTGCATAATCAAGCACTATATCCTTGCGAGGTATACCACGATCAATAAGGGCTTTTAGCATATCAAAGGGCTCGTTATATTCACGCAATGAATTATCGCCACTAACTAGTATTTTTTTAACCTTGCCGTTGGTGTAGAGGTCAACGGCAGCATCAATGCGGTGATAAAAATACATATTGCGGGTGCCGTTGCGGTTGTATTTTGATGTACCTAGCACTAAGGCTACGTCATATTGGCCAATTTGGTCGATATCGGTAAAGATGTGCGTGTCAGACACATGGGCTATATACCAATACCCAGCATTGCAGAACAGCAACATGGCCAAGGCACCTAACAACGATATGGAGAAAAACCTTTTCACACCTATATATCTATTATAAAGATAACGTAGGTTTTTGAAAAAAACGTTATGCAGGTGTTTGTATTTCTTTCAACAGAAGTGGACGGTTATCCACAAATGGGAAGGCAGGTCAGCCATAAAACGCACGTAACACTAAGATAATAAAGTAAAAGGCACACTATTCCCGATTTTGCCTAGGACGGCAAAAAAGCATTTAGTCACGCGCTGGCAACAACCAGAAAAACAGCACTACGAAAAACATGAAAATGCTGCTCAAAACGAGTAAACTGAAGGAAAATAGTGCTTTCACTGTGATGTGTTTATAAATTAAATATTTATGCCTAATGTATAAGAGAGTGCAAAAATAAACTTAAGATTGCGCACCTCCAAACTTTAGTCCTTAAATGGTATGTTTTTGGCAATATTTTTTTGTTAAAAAGCCAAAAATGAATATTAACACCCTTTTTCGCTTCTCGATTTTGGGAAAAAACTACACTTTTTGCGAGTCTTGCTCGGGGTTGTATTTTTTTGACGAAAATTGGTCATCCTTAAGCAAACAAAACCCGAACATCGTTTGATAATATAAAATTCACTTTTTTAGTTCGATTATTCAAAAATTATTTCAAATAATCAAGAAATATTTTCAAAAGTCTACTTTTACCCATTTATTTTGTTCAAAACTTAAAAAATTGATAGGAAAATTGATTTTTGTAAAACATGTAGGTTTATATAAATTGTTTAATCCGTTTTGAGCTGGTAGGTGGCTTTGATACTTTTCGGTTGATGATTCATGTTAGGCCCAATCGATTTTGTATTTTTACCGCAAAACCATTTCAATGTTTAATAGCCTGCTATATACCGTTGCCGATAAGGTAGCTACCATAAGCCTGAATAGGCCTGATGTATTTAATGCCTTTAACGATGAGCTCACTTATGAGTTGCAAGAGGCCCTGAAGAAAGCGGAGCGTGACACTGAGGTAAGGGCGGTGGTGCTTACTGGCGAGGGTAAGGCATTTTGCTCAGGCCAAGATTTGAAAGCAGCTATGGCACAACCGAATCGTAGTTTCTCCGAATCGATACACAAACGGTACAATCCTATTATCAGGGCCATACGCAATATGCCGAAGCCGGTAATTTGCCGATTGAATGGTGTGGCCGCAGGTGCGGGCTGTTCGTTGGCGTTGGCTTGCGATTTTATTGTAGCTAGTGAAAACGCCACCCTCATTGAAGTGTTTGTAAACATTGGCTTGGTGCTTGATTCAGGTTCTTCGTATTTCTTGCCTCGTTTGGTGGGTTCTGCCAAGGCTTTTGAGCTGTCAACCATGGGTAGCCGCGTAAAGGCCGCAGAGGCTTTGCAATTGGGCTTAGTGAATCGCGTAGTGCCTGCTGATGAGTTAGATGCTATGGTGAAGAGCGTAACAGACTACTATGCCAATGCGCCTACCAAATCTATAGCTTTGATGAAACGTATGCTCAATAAATCGTTCCATAGCGATTTGGATACGATGCTTGATTACGAAGCCCAGTGCCAAGATATAGCTGGTGCAACGCACGACTATAAAGAGGGGGTTACTGCATTTTTAGAGAAACGCCCCGCTGTGTTTAAGGGCAATTGAGTTTGCTTCACAGCTTTTTCCATTCTTTTAATGAGGCTTCCAATTGTTCCTTAACGGAGGCATAATACTCTTTTTCCTCGTTGCTGGTTGCACTCAGGGTTTTGGCCTTTTCAGTAGTGGCTATAGCAGCGGCATAGTCTTGTTTCCAAGCTAGTGCCCTAGCTTTGCCCCAATAACCTCTAACGGTTGGTTTAAGTTTTATGCTGGTATTGGCGTGTTCCAGGGCTACACCTAAATTACAATAATGGTCAAGTTGCAATTCGGCAGCCTCCATATGCAACCACCATTTGTCGTCGTTTTTGGCTGTTTTTAGTGCTTTCTCGATGTTATCCATTGATTGGTTAATGGCATCGGTGGCAAACGGTATCACCACTTGCTTGCGCTCCCATTCCATTATAATTATGCCGTTTTCAATATCCTTTTCAGTTATGCGGTAATGCAGGTGTTCAATCACCTCGGTCAGATTATTAGCCTCAACAGTTATGCGCAAAACATCTTTGGTTTCATCGTAACTATAGGCACCCCATTGGTCCCATACTTTGTTGAAAATGGCTGTCCAACTGCCCTCTTTGCTCGGTATCAAAAAGAACCCATATTTACCCTTAGGCAATATCATGTTACCAATAATTATATCGGTGCTAAACTCTACGGTAGTGGCCTCGTTGGCGCCTGCTCGCCATACTTTGTCATAGGGCACTAGCTTGCCCCAAATACCCCTGCCGCGTGCAGCAGGGCTGCAGTAGTTTATGCTTACATCGGTGAGGCCTACTCTAAATGAGATGTTGGCTTTAGGACTTTTTTGTGGAACATCGAGTTGTGCCTGCAGCGGGTTTAAGCTAAGCAAACAAACAACCAACATAAAACCGATTGCAATGGCTAGGCGTTTCATGCAGCTAGTATTTTACCGCAATTTGCGAATTTTTCGCTTATGGATTGGTAACACCTTCTTTAAGAGCGCCTTCGCTAGGGTCTTTTAGCAGGAAATCGTCGTATTTGCGCAGTATTTTGCCAAAAACATATTGCTGCACCACGCCAAAATCGTTACCATTATTAAATAATGCATAATAATGGTCGGGGTCGAACTCAATTGCGTTACCACCTTTGTCGTATAACAATTTGGTGCGGCGGTTGGCATGCATGCGATACATGATCATTTCTTGAATGCTGCCATCTTTGCCCTTTACAGTTAGGGTTGCAAACTTGGGCCCATTGGTTACGCTGTCTTTATACAAGAAATTATTCTCAACCGACTCGGCGTTTAGGTCGGCAAACGAATCGAGAAACTTATTGATGCCCGCTTTAAACAAGGATGTTGCGGGTGCGACAGTTTTGTTTGCCAAATTTTGCAAGGTATATTGGTCGTCGCCTTCAATGGTCAATTTAAAAGATGCCTCAGGGTATTCGTTGTACACAAAGTTTACTTCCTGTATTTCGTCAAGCTTGTAGGTAAATACGCTCAAATCTCTCCAATCGCTGGTGTTGAGCAAAAAACGGGTTTGTAAATTGCCAACAAAACCTGGTATGTGCACCAAGTATGGTTTCCGTGCCGATTTGCCGTCAATTTGCATGAGCATGCTATTGGCATCTTGGCCTTGGTTAGGCTTGCCCAAAAAGTAAACTTTAAAAGGTGCTCCATCGGCATCTTTATACAACTCAACTTTAATGGAGTGCGTGGCAAGTTCTTTTATTGCAGTTCCTTCTGCGGCCTCTGGCACTGGCGAGTATATAGTTAGTCCTTTTAGGGTGCTCAGCAACAAATCAACTTTGGCTTGCATGGCCTTAAACGAATCGTTTACCATCCAATAGTCGTCCTGCTTGTCCAACTTTACCGTTCGGCCATCCTTGGCGGCAAGAAAGATGCGCTCTAGGTCGTCAACTTCGGCGGTACTGAAGTCTTGGTCGTTGCCAACGGCATATTTGTTGTTTTCTTGGTACACCAAATAACCCACAACCCCTGCCAATACTAAGACAATTATGATATAAACCAGGTTTTTTTTCATTAGTTGCGGGCATATTTACGTCGGCGAATAAAATTATAAACCAGCCCGAATATCGCTATCAAAACCACTGGCAAAGCCATATTCAACACTTGCCACATCAGCTTTTGCTCACGGGCTTTTACTTTATCCAACAGCCTAAGTTTTATCTCCTTATTCCGGGTTTCAATCAATTGGGCATCATCGGTAAGGTATTCAATGCAATTCAGTATAAAGTCTTTGTTGGCAAAGGTTTGCTGCGAGTATGGGTAGTAGCCTAGCAAGTAAGGATTGCCGTCGCTGGCAATGGCATTGGCAATTACATCACCATCACCTATTACTATCATTTTGGCATAATTACCCGCATCTTTAAACCCGATGTTGTTCAACGAATCGTTTAGAGTTTTAATGGTCTCGGCCGATAGGCGGTTTTTGAACACCGAAGTAAAATTACCCTCAAGCAACCAAGCCACCGGCATGTACGATTTGGTGTAGTTTTTCGGGTCGGGTTGCTCTTTAAGTATGGCAAAATGAATACGTGCCGGGGTGAGGATGGCCTTACTATACCGCGAGCTAAACAGCAGCGGCGTTTTCTTTACACTAGGTACCTTAATAGTATCAATTGTACTGATGAACTGGGTAGCAATGGCATCCAAGTTGCGCACTATGGTGTGCGGCTTAGGTAGGCGCACATCGTTCGGGTCGCTGCTATAGGAGGTAAGCACCGGAAAGTATGGCCAAGGCATCATTTGCGTTTGTGGTGGGTTGCCTTCGCCTACTACAATAGGTATTACGTTGCTCTGTATATCCTGCACCAAATCGTTATTGAAACGCACGCCATAGCGGAAAAGCTGGTCATCCAGGTTCAAATCCCTTGCACCGGCCATTTGAAACGGCTGGCCTTTAAGGCTATCCATATCGGCATTGGTGGCATCAATCAGCCATAGAATGCTTCCGCCGTTCATCACAAACTGGTCTAGCTTGAACTTGTCTTGCTCCGAAAATGGCGTGGTTGGTTTTGCTATAATCAAGGTTTCGAAACGCTTGGCCACCGATAAGGTATTGGGCAGGTTTACACGCTTTACGTCGTATTTTAGGTCGGTAAGGGTGGTAATAATATCGGCCATGCGCAGGGTGTCCAATTCGCCGTGGCCTTGCACAATGCCTATGCGCGGCTGGCTGCGCTGGCTTACTTTTTTGATGCCATTGGCTAGTTTGTACTCCAACAACTCAACAGAGATGTTCAAGGCTTGGTCGGGGCCGAAGCCTGGGCGGTTTTCCAATAAATTAACGGGCACTTCTTGTCCGCGGTAGCGCATCAACAGCCCTGGGAAAATAATTTGCTGGCTAGTGCCATCGTTTTCTTTTACCTGCAAGTTGGTGGGCAGTAGGCCTTTGTCGTACAGGTTTTTGTAAAGGGTTTCTTTTTGCGCATATTCTCCTGCCGATGGGTCAACAAAACGATATTGCACCTTGCCGCCCGATACATTGGCAAATTCGTACAACATTTCTTCGGTGGCGTTGCGCAAGCGCTTAAAGCCTGCAGGGAACTTGCCCTCCAAATACACCTGCACGTATATCACATCATCCAAGTCGCGGAGCAGGGTGGTGGTGGCTTTGGCCAGCGTGTAGCGTTTCTCGGTGGTTAGGTCGAGGCGGGTATATACACTTTGGCTTATGATGTTGACCAACACCACTATGAGCAGTAAAACGCCCAAGCGCACAAATGACCTTATTTTTAGCGACGTATTTTTCATTTCCATTTCCTGCTCTCTAGCACCGTTTTAGTTAACAGGATAAATATGGCAGTGAAGCTGATAAAGTAGACCAAATCGCGGGTATCGACCACGCCACGGCTGATGCTTACATAGTGGGCATTAATGCCTATTGCTTCGATAATGTCGTCAATTTTGGCATAGAACAATTCCAAGCCACTCAAAAAGTCGAACGACCAATGGAAGAAGAAGCAAAGGAATGCGGCCAAAACAAATGATACAATTTGGTTGCTGGTAATAGATGAGGCAAACAACCCAATAGATACAAATGCCGAGCCCAAAAACAACAAACCGATGTAGGAGCCCCATATAGCACCGCTATCCAAGTTGCCCTTAGGTGCGCCTAGCTGATAAATGGCGATATAATAAATGAGCGTAGGAAGCAACGAGAAAAACACTAACGTAAGTGCTGCAAAGTACTTGCCAAGTATTATGTCAATCTCTCGAAGCGGCTTTGTAGATAGCATTTCAATAGTGCCATTGCTTATCTCTTCGGCAAACGAGCGCATGGTAATGGCCGGTATAAGGAACAAATAAACCCAAGGGGCTACAAAAAACAGGCTCTCCAATGAGGCGTAGCCATAATCGAGCACGTTGGTATCGGGGAACACCCAAACGATGAGGCCCGTAATTACCAGAAATACCACAATAGCGATATACCCTATAAGCGAGCTGAAGAAGGCATTAATCTCTTTGCGGTATATACTTAGCATCGTTATGGTTCTTATCTATTCGTCAATTCTTGGAAAACATTCTCCAACGACGATTGCTCTTTATTCAATGTCAATAATGTCAATCCTTTATCGGCAGCAAATCGGAAAATCTCCTCCCTAGGGTCTTTGCCTGACTGTGAGTATATCAACCATTGGTTGTCCTTTTCTTTCTTCACACTTTTCACGCCGCTAATTGCCGAAAGCAATTTTAACTCAGGCGTTTCCTTAAACTCTACCCTTACAATGGTTTCGCCGGCAGTGCGCTGCTGCAAGTGCTCTGGCGTATCGTCAGCTACCAGTTTACCTTTGTTAATGATGATAACCCTATCGCACATAGCCTGCACTTCTTGCATAATGTGCGTAGAGAGTATCACTGTTTTTTCTTTGCCCAGGTTTTTTATCAGGCTTCGTATCTCCACCAATTGGTTCGGGTCGAGGCCGCTGGTAGGCTCATCCAGTATCAGTACATCGGGGTTGTGTAGCATAGCTTGTGCTATGCCTACCCGTTGTTTGTAGCCTTTACTTAATTGGCCTATTTTTTTGTGGCGTTCGCGGGTAAGGCCCGTCATGTCCACCATCTCGTCAATGCGTTTGCCTATGTTGCTAAGCTTGTGCACTCGGCCGATAAACTCCAAGTACTCGCGCACATACATATCATAGTACAGGGGGTTGCTTTCGGGCAGGTAGCCAATTTTACGGCGCACCTCCATGGGGTTGTTCATGGTATCAAACCCACAAACGCTTGCTTTGCCACTGCTTTGTGGTACAAAACAGGTTACCATTTTCATGGTAGTACTTTTGCCAGCGCCATTTGGGCCCAAAAAACCCAACACCTCACCCGTGCGCACTTCGAACGAAATATCGTCCACCGCTCGCTGGGCGCCATATAGCTTGGTAAGATGTTCTACTTTAACCGACATGGGAGGCTGTTCCTACAAAAGAAGCACGAAGTTAATAAAAGGTTGCGAGGGTTAACGCTTGCAACTAAAGTTAAGGTATGGCATTAACAGATTTTTACGTTTACTGACGTTTTGGGTAGATAGAGTCACTATCGTTTATTTGTTATTTACTCTAGGATGTTGGCTTTATCTTACATTAAACTTGCTTTTGGAGCTTAATGATGAATAATGCCTGCATAAAGGTACATTTGGTGGGCATTAGGAGGCCTCCTAACTTCTCGTTAATGCTTCAACCAGTAGTACACAATTTTAATATACTCGTTGTTGAGCGAAATGAGCCCGTATTCATTATCCCACCATGTTTCTTCGCTATAGGCGGTTGCATTGGCCCCGAAGATAAAAACCTCAATGCCCGAGCCTGCGAATTTTTTATCGAATACCCTACGTATGCGCCGCGTGTGAAACTGGGTAGAAACGATGCCAATTTTTTTGATGCCATTTTGCTTGCAATAAGCCAATATTACTTCCGATTCTTCCAACGTACTAGTGCCCTTTTCCAGTAGTTTTACCTTGTCTTCGGGCACTCCGTTTTCCACTACAAACCTTCTGGTTATTTCACCTTCGCTGTAGGGTAGGCCTATAGCCATCAAGTCGTGCGGCACGCTTTCCCCTGTGCAAACTACCGTATCGGTATATCCCTCTAGGAAAACGCTAGCGCCTTTTGGAGCTCTGTCAAACGCACCGCCCGAAAGCACAAACACATGTGATACCTTTTGTAGCTCGTCAGATGAAATCAAAAAATGGCCAAACCCACGCATAATAGGGTAGCGAAAAACAAAAAGGCAGATAAACAGGATTAGCAGAACACCTGCAACGCGTATTTTTTTACCAGGCATATTTATAGGCATAGGGCAAATATAAGTTTATACTGCTCCGAAGGATTATTTTGGTTGCAGTTAATTTTTTACGGTAAATGTTGTTCGGTAAAAACAGCAAAAGCCGAGCAATATGCGATAGCAAATGTAAATCAACTAAATTTGTCTATCATGCAAAAAAAGGAAAACGCCTTTGCGTATTGGGTGCTGGCTCTTATTGTGTTGTTCCCAATTCTAGCGTATTGGCAGGTAAGTTTTATGGTTTTTACCATGAAATGGGATGCCATGGACCAATTTTTCCAACACCAATCTTTTATTTGCGACTGTATTAGCACGGGCCATTTGCCTTTGTGGAACCCTTTTCAATACTTTGGTTCTCCTTTTTACGCCGATCCGCAAGGGGGTTATTGGTATCCGGTTTCGTGGCTATTGGGGGCCATAATGCCTTGCGATGCGCGCATTATCAATGCGTCTTTTATACTACATGTTATTATTGGGGGCTTAGGCATGTATGGCTTGCTTAGAGTGCTCGGCATAAGCAGTTTTGTGGCTGTGTGCTTTGCATTGGCTTATGAATGCAATGGTGTTTTTGTGGGCAATGCGCAACATATACCGTATGTGGTTTCGGCGGCTTGGGTGCCATTTGTGTTGGGTGCGTTTTTTAGGTTGATGCAAAAGCCATCCTTTTACCCTGCGCTGCTTTTGGGCGGTTTTGCTGCCCTATTACTCACGGGTGGTTACCCAGCATTTGTCATCATTCTTGGCTATTTCTTAGTGCTAGCTGCGTTTGTAGTTATGGTAAGTAAGTTATTAAACAAGGAATACCCAGAGGCAGCAAG
>CAIOSU010000173.1 GCA_903861055.1 uncultured bacterium | reverse complement strand
TGTGCTGAGCCATTTAAAAAATAAGCCCCATTTAAACCATTGGCACCATCTTGACCACGGCCACCAGCAGCACCATTGCCACCTTTGCTGCCGTTACCACCTCTGCCAACTTCGCCAGTGCAAGTACCTCCGCCAGTTCCGCCGTCACCGCCAGTTCCACCACTACCACCACCTTGTCCATCGCCGCCAGTGCCAGCGGTTCCAAAAGTTAAGTTTGCGGTAGAAAATGTTGGAGCCGTTCCAGTTACGTACACCGTAAAGCTTCCGCCACCGCCAAATCCGCCATCACCGCCTTGGCCGCCCTCGCCACCAGCTCCGCCGCCGCCAGCGCCGTTTCCGTTGCCGTCATCGCAAAAGGTACAGCCTTGACCGCCGCCACCGCCGCCACCAGCGCCGCCACCACCGCCAGTTCCATTACCACCGTTTGTAGCTTGTGTGCCAGGGTTGAAATAAGTGGATGCAGAATAGTTTGTTGGTCTTGACCCTGCGGTATAGTTTGGTGAACCTGCAATTCCATTACTTGCTTGTGAGGTAGTAATTGATGCAGATGCGCTACCTCCTGTTCCTCCAGGGTTGCCACCGCCACCAGCGGTACCTACAGATGGGTCTCTTGCTGCGCCTCCACCGCCATTTGTTCCCAATAAGCCGGCTAACCCGGCGTTATTGCCATAGTTTCCACCTCTGCCACCGGCTCCGCCATCACCGCCTTTTCTTGTTCCAGATCCAGGTCCTGTGCGGGCTGCACCGCCAGCTGCTCCTGCTATATTATCATTACATGTGCCCTGCGAGCCATTGTTTCCGGCGGTGCCATTGGCGCCTGCAGCACCGCCTGCGGTACCAGCAAGTCCGTTGGTTGCATTTCCTGCAGTAATCACACAACGAACTATATTAGTGCCAGTGGAATTATTTATCCAAACAGCATAGTTTGATTTACCTCGGCTTGATGGGTCATTACCTGTTAATGTTGTAGATGCTGTACTGATTGTTAAATCTTGCAACGTCCAACCATTAGAGGCATTAGACCTAAAACCCATGCGGTGAGACACGCCACTTACGGTTTCCTCACCAGTAAAGTTTATCGCTGTTACCGCAGCGCTGCTTTTGGTCCAGTTGTTGCCAGTTTGTACATAGCCACCTTCAATAATTACGTCAGCAGGTATATCTAATATGGCACTTATGTTGTAGGTGCCACTAGCCATGCGGATGTGCTTGCGCCCCGAGCCACTAGCCAGTACTATGCCCGCGGCCAATGTTACTGGCGAGTTGGACGAGCCCACCAAAGTATTGGAGGTGGAGCTGTTTACGTACACAAAGTCGCAATCAGGGGCACTCACGTTTACCGTGCAGCTTGTGCTATTGGTATTGCAAGGGCCTCCGCTATCATCGGTAGTTAGGGTTACGGTAAAACTGCCTGCACTGGCAAAAGTAATGTTGGTTGATGAGCTAGTAGCCGTGCCAATAGTTACGCCCGTCGTTGGGCTCACGGTCCACACGTACGAACCATTGCCAATGGCGCCAACCGCCGGGGGCAAGGTAGCTGCAAAGCTTTGGGTAGAGCCTATAAAGATGCTGTTTCCGCAAGCAGCGCTGATAATGGGAGGCGAGTATGGAAAATAATTTACCCTTACGCAGTTAGAAGTAGTTGTTTTTGAGGTAAAATCTGCAGTACAGTTGCTGGTTATTAGCACCCGGTATTGTCTAGCTCCTGCTGTTTGGGGTGGGGTGTAGCTGCTGCTGGTAGCACCGCTAATATCGGCCCAGCCACTGGTTGCACATTGGCTTTGTGGAAGGCCGGTATTGGTGTTTACCTGCCATTTGTAAAACCTTGCTGAGGCATCGCCTACAATGGTAAGCGTAGTAGTGGCCCCAATGCAAAGGTTTCTATCGGTAGGAGAGGGTTGGCTGGTTATTGTCGGGGCATTGGCCCACTCCCAACGTACCCTATAGTCAACTTGCCAGTTACCGTTACAATAGATGTTGTAGGTATTCCAGTTACAAATAGCATCTGACCTAAAATTGATGTTACCGCTAAGTATGTTGCAATATGCTTCGTCGTTGTTTGCGCAACCAGTGTCGTACGTGTCTGAGCCTCCACAGCCATCATCCTCCCAGCCTTCTAGCCTCACCCTTAAAGAAGTGGCAGCAGTGTTGTTTTGGGTGCGGCACAAAAAGTCGGTTGGGTCGTCCCAAGCGGCACCATCAAGGCCATTGTCAATGGAGCGTATCACGCCTAGTCCGGATACATAACCATCGGTGTTGTCATAAAACAACACTACCCATCTTGGGTCATCGTCTGTCCAAAAATCCGAATTGCCCCTGCCGGTATAATACCGGGTGGTATATATCTGGTAATTAACGTTTTGTGCTATGGTACTCAAGCACGAAAGCGTTAATAGTATGGTGAGTATATGTTTGTTCATCTGTTTCAGTTTCCTTTAATAATAAGCGGCAGTATGCGTGACTTTATTTTTTGGAAAAGGCAAGCAGCACGGGCTTTTCTTTCGATTCGGAAGCGAGAACCAATTTATTGGCCGACAATGAAACCAAAGTATTTTCCTTTGTTTTTTCATCTGGCCCTGACTGGTATTCCAATATTATTTTATTGCCTTTAACAATAAACTTGCCTGCAAACGTGAGTTCGTTGTTTCGGTAAAACTCAAATTGCATGCCTTTAAACACAAATTTGGTCAATCCGCAGGTCATGCTTTTCAGCATATATTCTACTAGCGATATTTTTTTCTCTTCATAGTTTTTGGTGATGTTTTTGCCGTTGGCAGAAATATTTCCTTGGCCATCGGGGTTGGCAGATACCCAAACCGAATCTTTCGATTGTATATCGCTTAGCACCCATTCGCCTTGCAGTAGGTTCAAATCCACTTTTTGCGCGAAAGAAAACATTGGCGTGGCAAGCAACAACAAGAGTATGAGTCTTTTCATATAGCGCGTTTCTAGATTTTCGCAGATGCTATCTGCCATGTTTTATTAACTATTTTTCTTTGTAGTAAAGCCGGAATAGGTTCTATTAGAGGTTTTAGTAATTATCAGAGCATACCAACACAATATATTATTTTTTATTACAATTCAGCTATTTCAGCTTTAGAAATTTATATTCTTACTGGTACAGCA
>CAIOSU010000172.1 GCA_903861055.1 uncultured bacterium | reverse complement strand
GAAAAAGACAAAGGCCTATATGATGCCATGAATAAGGGCTTACGTGCATCCACTGGAGAGTTTGTATGGTTTATTAATACGGGTGATTACATAGAGGACAACAGCGTTCTTGTGCACCTGTATGAGCATTGGGGTCTGATGGATGATGTTTACTATGGAGAAACCAATTTTATTGACGAAAGTGGTAAAATATTGGGTACCCGCAGCCAACTAACTACCCGAAAAATACCCGAGCAACTTACATGGAAAAGCTTTAGGCATGGCCAAGTAGTTTCGCACCAATCTATTATCGTAAAACGCGAGTTGGCGGGTGAGTTTGATTTGCAATATAAGGTAAGTGCCGATGTGGATTGGGGTATTAGAGTACTGAAAAAAGCGAATAGCATAGTTAATACTCACCAAATACTGACCAAGTATTTGGTTGGGGGCTTCTCAAAGCAGCACCAGCAAACAAGTTGGAAGGAACGGTTTAATATCTTTGTGAAACACTACGGTTGGTTTGAGGCAGTGCTATTTCATGTGTATTTTGTGCTGAGAGCCATTTGGTTTCGAATTAAAAATTGAAGATTGAAAATTTAAAATTGACCGTAGACAGTTGGCATTAAAACTTAATAATTAAGTCTTGCGTCTTGTGTCTTGTGTCTTATGTCTAAACCATGAGCAATCAACATAAAATAGAACAGCGATTGAACGAGGCATTTTCGCTTCGCGAGGCGGTAATGGGCAATGCAGAACTCCTGCAACAAGAGGAGAAAGCCGCTGGGCTGATGTATATGGCTTTAAGCAAAAGCCATACCGTATTGTTTTGTGGCAATGGCGGCAGTGCTGCTGATGCGCAACATTTGGCTGCGGAGTTGAGCGGAAGATACTACCTCGACCGTAAACCGTTGGATGCAGAAGCATTGCATGTAAACACCTCATACCTTACCGCCACGGCCAACGATTTTGGCTTCGACCATGTGTATAGCCGCTTAGTAGAGGCCAAAGGAAAGAAAGGAGATGTATTGGTTGCTTTGTCTACGTCTGGCAACTCGGCTAATGTAGTGAACGCCGTAAAGCAAGCCCGCAAGCAGGGTCTTGTAACCATAGGTTTTACAGGCAAAAATGCGGGCCAAATTGACGACCATTGTGATGTGCTTATCAAAATACCAAGTACTGATACCCCACGCATACAGGAGCTGCACATCCTCCTCGGGCACATCATCTGCGAAATAGTGGAGCAGGAGCTTTTTGGATAATTTGAAAATGAGCCAATTTGGAAATTTGAAAGTGAAAAATCACAACACACAAAATCATTTTCAAATAAGCTCACTTCCAAATTTTCAAATTAATACCGGAATCCCTTTTGCGGCTTATTGAGCAAATCAACGTCTTGCTCGTTTTTAAGTAAGGCACCTAAGTGCGGTAGCTTGTCTTTATGCAGCGTTATGTCGCCTAAGGCATCGGCATTCGCGCCTTCAGATATCAAGAGTTGCAACCAATCAATCAGTTCGCTTGTGCTCGGGCGTTTCTTGATGCCTCTTACTTCGCGTAGCTCATAAAACAACCGCATCGATTGCAATACCAGCGATTCGGCCAAATCAGGGTAATGCACTTTCACAATTTCTTGCATGGTTTCTTTCTCCGGGAAGGATATAAAATGGAATAGGCAGCGGCGCAAAAATGCATCTGGTAGTTCCTTCTCGTTATTGCTGGTAATAATAACGATGGGGCGGGTGCGGGCTTTAATGGTTTTCTGTAGCTCGTAGCAATAGAACTCCATTTTGTCCAACTCTAACAGCAAGTCATTCGGGAATTCGATATCGGCTTTATCAATCTCATCAATCAACCATACCATTTGCTCGTCGCTATCAAAAGCTTCCCATAGTTTACCTTTCTTGATGTAGTTGGCTATATTTTCTACTCCATCGCCACCTAACTGCGAATCGCGTAGGCGCGACACCGCATCATACTCGTACATGCCTTGCTGCGCCAGCGTAGTAGATTTGATGTGCCAGGTTATCAGTTTCTTGCCTAATGCTTTCGATATTTCGTGCGCCAAAAGGGTTTTGCCAGTGCCAGGCTCGCCCTTTACCAATAGAGGCTTTTGCAACTTAATAGCTGCATTAACGGCAATCTGTAATTCTCGTGTGGCAACATACTGCTCTGTACCTTCAAAATTCATCGCTATGTGGTTATTAGTTGATTTGTTATTGGTTGATTGGTATTGAATATCTATTGTAATCTTTTCCGCTTTCTTATTGGTGTAGTCGG
>CAIOSU010000171.1 GCA_903861055.1 uncultured bacterium | reverse complement strand
GTAATACACCCAGAACATAGCCTGGTCGCCACGGTAGTTACCTTGGTCATCATATACCTCAGTAATAGGAGCAATACCCAAGATACGCACTACCAATGTAGAGGTCTCCATGTCAAAAATCCAATCTTCCTTTACGCGGAATTTAGTAACCTTGGTAGCATCAAACTCTTTGGTTACAATTTCTGGCTTCTCCTCGAAGGTGATAGGATCGATAACGTAAACCGTATCTGGCTCACCGCCGCCAATTTTGGCAACTTCGTCAGTAGTCAATTTACGGGTAAACTCATCATCAATCGCATCATAAACACTGATACTACCTTCGATAGCTGCATCGCGCAAAATGTCAACAAACAATTCTTTCGGATATTTGAAAGGAAGGTTCATTTTTTCACGTACGTCGATAACGCGCCAAACACGCATCTTGAAAAACACATCCGAATCACGAATATGGTCGTATTCAATGATGCCCTTTTCACTTACGGTTTCTTCGTCGTAAACAGCATCTCGTGGTGCATCAGGAAGCACTTGAGCCTGAGCTGCCAACGACATCCCTACAGTTACTCCCAGTGTTAAAATCCAACGATTGAGTTTCATGGCCTGTAATTTTCTTCTATTAAATCAATGTGTAAGCAATACTTGGCAATTTACGTATTTGTCCATCTGGTCCTTTTACACGAACCTCATCAAGATAAAATACATCACCAGGCTTGGCGCGATTAAGTAGCTCTATCATTTCGGCAGTAAATGCACCAGAAGTAGCTTTCTTGGTAATCAAATCTTGGCGTTTAGCTGCGTAAGTAATCTCGAAGCTTACTACTACGAATTTGATATCAAACACGAAATCTTCCAATACAGGTACAACGCCACGTTGCACTTTAAATTGTGCTGCAGGCACTTTACCACCAGCACTTGTTCCAACTTTAGCAATCGGATCAGGTACACGTTTAACACGGAACTTCTTAGAATCCAACTGTTTCGACTTACCGTCTGGGCCAACACCCGTAACTGCTACTTCGGTATCACCTACCTTATTCACGTTTACAATGTACTCGCTACCATTTACTTTCTTGATAGAACCCATGCCACCAGTTAGGCTAGCACTTACTTTATCAGAAGTAACACCGGTTACCGAAATGGTTACTGGATTGTCAACACCAATGTAAAACACGTTCATCTTATCAGGAGAAACGGCTACACCAAGGTCAGCAACGTTATAACGGAACTCGAAAGGATAGTATTCAAACTGACCTTGAGCACCTGGCTTAGGAACTTTAATAGCTCCACTTTTCACGCGCTCACCAGCAGTACCAGTGCTACGATCTTCATAAGCCCAAGCACCATTTTTGATTTGGTCGGCAGGTACTGGAGTTCCACCACCCACAATTGGGTTCTGACTAACCTTACCATTATCCGGGGCTTTGCTCTTGTCAATCTGACCCAAAAGGATTTCTGGGGTAGTGCTTGAGCTACTAGCTGTTAAGAAAATGCTGGCCGTATAAGGGTCGCCTTTCATAACATAACTTGCAGGAGCCGAAATAGTAGCATTCAACTGGTCAAAATCATATTTGGCTTCACCAATTTTCTTGTACAAAGCTTCCATAACCAGACCAGCAGAACTTACTGCATCGCTTTGGAATTTGTACAACAAAGTGTTTACAGCTACAATCGGCACGTGATCGAAGTGATAAGCCGCCCAATCTTTCTTACCTAGCTTTTTCGCATTCGCTTCATTGTAGGCAGTAGTTAAGGTAATTTGGTCAGTCAAAGCTTTCACGTCTTCTGGAGATAGACCTGGCAAGGCAAGCAAATCAGCTTTCAATTTAGCAATTGCAGCTTCAAGCTCTTTACCCTTGCCTTTTTTAATCATCAAAAGAGTTGGGCCGTCGTAATTCTTCATTACTTTAAGCTCCTCTTTATTTGAACCTTCTAACCAGCCACCACTAGCGGTAACCAACTCTTCGCGAAGACTCAAAATGTATGCATCGAAATCTTTCGCCATTTTCTCCGCTTGCTGAGCTGAAGCAAACCACTGTTTTTGTTCAGCAGTGCCGCTAGCCGTAGCAGACGCGAAGGTTTTCAGTACGGTAGTGTTTTTTTGATCTACCACTGAGTTACTATAGTTCATGCCATCGCCCACGAGCTTAAAGGCATTCAGTACTTCAGCGGATACGTTAAGGGCAAGCAGTGCAGTCAACACGAGGTACATCATGTTAATCATCTGCTGCCTCGGTTCCTTAGGAATAGACATTGTTTAGTTCTTTTTGAGTGTTAAAACCAAAAGCTTAATAGCAGATGTTACTGCGGAGCACGCATTGTCATAGCGGCCAACATGTTGCCATAAACCGAGTTCAAACCAGCAAGGTTTTTGTTCAAGTTCTTCAGGCTATTGGTTGTATCTTTCAACTCAACTTCATACATGCTATTAATAGCAGCAAGGTTTTTAGATACGTCGGTAATTTGTGCTTGATACTCTTGGAACTTAACAGTTGATTCGCCCAATGCACGCACTGAACTAGTAGCACTAGCATAAGCATTGCTCATTTCGCCTAAAGCACCAATTGCTTCTTTAGTTTTAGCAGCATATTCGTTGGTTACGATAGAAGCGTCGCCAATCTCAGAGATTTTAGCTACGTTATCGCCCAATTTGCCCAAATTACGGCCAAGGCTTTCAATCAACTTAGAGTCAACGTTTCCACTCTCAAGCATCGTATCCAATTGCTCAGAAACTGATTTTTTAGGACCTGCGCCTTTAGCAGCGTGAATGCTATTCTCATCCAAGTGAGGGTGAACATCCAAGCCTGGGTAAAATTTTTCCCAATAGTAATTAGCGTGAGGAGGAAGGATACCTTGCAAAAAGAAGATAAAAGCCTCAATAGTCATACCGGCGATAAGCAACTCGCTGGCGAACGGCCATGACTGCAATTTAAATAGTGCTCCCATCAACACAACAGATGCACCTACACCAATGATGAGGTTTTTTACCCGCTGGCCCTTGTCAGATTCAAAGAAAAGTGCTAGTCCTTTCATAATTTACACGCTTTTAATTTTGGGGTGATTAAAGGTTAGTTATAACGTTGTTAGTATTTATTTGCTTAGTCTTTAATTATCGTTGGTGCTTAGTCGTTGATTGAGCGACCCAAGAAGGTAAGTACGTTACGGAAACCTACATAAGATTTAGAGGTATCCTGATACTCCCAGTGGCGGGTGCTCACTTGCAAGAAGTAAGCTACATCTTTCCAGCTACCGCCGCGGATAACTTTACGTTTTTTCGCGATTGGATCATTCGGGTCAGCGTCGTAACGAATATCTGGGTTCATGTCATGGAAGAAGCCGTAAGAATTCTCATGGTAGAAGCTTGAAGTCCACTCGCTTACGTTACCAGCCATGTTGTAGATACCGTAATCATTAGGCCAGTATGCATCAGCGCGTACAGTGTAGAAACCACCATCTTCGGGATAGTTGCCACGGCCTGGTTTAAAGTTAGCTAGGATACATCCTTTAGAGTTACGTGTGTATGGACCGCCCCATGGATACTGGGCATTTTTACGACCGCCACGGGCTGCATATTCCCACTCACTTTCAGTTGGTAGACGGAAATCGTCGTTGATAACCATGTCGTTGGCCATGTGGTAATCGTTCCAGAACTTAGTCCTCCAAGCACCGAATGCTACGGCTTGGTGCCAGTTTACGCCAACTACAGGATAGTCGTCGAATGCTGGATGCCAGAAGTAGTTACGAGTCATTGGCTCGTTGTAAGAGTATGAGAAGTCACGAACCCAAACAAGGGTATCAGGATATACGTTTACCGGACCACCAGTGCGGATGTACTCAGAACGTGGCTTGCCTTTGTTTACCAATTTGGCAGCCTCTTTCCAATCCATCCAGTAGTATTCAAAGTTAAGATTTGTTACATCCCACTCTTTCTTTCCCCAGAAACGTTCGTTTTCGGGTACAAATAGCGGATCTAACTGAGCAGAAACTTCTTCGTCAGTAGAGTTATAATCTAGCTGCTCAACGGTTTCCCAGTTAACGGTCTCATTACCGGCGTCGTCTTGGCTAAGATACTCCCCACCCAATGTCTTGGCAGTAACAGAGTCGCGCACCCAGTATACAAACTGACGGTATTCGTTGTTTGTAATCTCAGTGGCATCCATGTAAAAGCCTTGGATAGAGATGGACTTACTTTTCTGCACCATGGCATTGTTAAGATCCTGATCACTCTGACCGATGTGAAGAGTACCTGACGGTACATACACCATGCCGTACGGAATAACATTATTCCAGCCCGGACGGTCTTGTGTACCAAGCAACTGACCATTGTAGCCGCCGCTACAGCCAGCCAATGTACCCAAGATCAAGGCGAACGCAAACAACCTGATTTTCATAGCAACTATTTTAATTTTCGAGAGATAGGATGGTCTATATCTTTTCTAAAGCCCGTAAAAATATAATTTTTTGGGAAAAAAGAAAAAAGAAAACAACTTACTTCAATGGTTTTGTCAAAATTCGTCACTAATGTATGCAAATTTTTACAAAAACCTAGGGTTATAAATAATTTTACCGGGTTTCGACCCGTCTTTTATGTTGATAATATATCGCGCAAACACTTCATGTGACCCTGAATTTACTTGGTTAAGTTTCGACAATGAAAAATCGTAGCTATAACCAATGTGCAATTGCTTTACCAAACGTACGCCAAACAAAGCAGAAAACCCATCAATATTGTTTGCCGTACTACCTCTAAACGCCAAACCGCCGTGAAAATTGTCTTTGTAGTACAGAATTAAGTTCACGCTTGTTTGAAATGTTCTAAAATCGCTCTGCAATAACACGTTTGGTTGCAACTTTAAATTACGGTTAAGTTCTATGCTATACCCGGCTAAAAAATTCAAACTACGCGGCGTGCTGATTTTTGAACTACTTCCTTGTCCATCAATAGTTACTTTGCTTGCCAACAGGTTATTTACTGAAACGCCTGTGTACAATTTTTTATTGTTGAAATAAATACCAACGCTTAAATCAGGGGCTATACCTGAAACCAACTGATCGGGAATGAAGTTATCTTGGTGGTTGATGCCTCCAGTATAGATTCCTTCAGGAGAGCGCAACTTGCCGCCATCAATCCCTTTTTGAAAAAACCCTAACCCTACACCTGCCGCCAGATTGCCAAACTTAAATTTCATACGGTATGCATATGTGGCGTGCACCGTTGTGGTGCGCTGTGCCCCCAACATATCATTCACTACCATCAAACCCACTCCCGACTTAATTCGGTAAATAGGCATACTGGCCGAAAGCGACTGTGTACTCGGTGCTCCCTCAATACCAACCCACTGCGCACGATATAGTGCAACTATATCAATATATTCTTCGCTGCCCGAAACGGCGGGGTTTAGTACATTTCTGTTATGCGCAAAGTTGGTAAACTGCGGATATAGCTGCGCCTGCACCCCAAAAAAGGCTAAAATAAGTGCAAGAGTGGCAAAAATATTCTTCATTGGCAGTAATGATTCCCTAAAAATACTAAAAACTTACTACACACAACACATTAGCGCCAATAGTGCACATTTTAATTTACGCTTGTTTGATAAAACATGGCAAAGAACGCTTGCATTAAAATGTAACATTGCTAACGGTTGCCTTAAAAAAAGATACCCCTCGATTGAAAAAAAATTTAACTGACCTGTTTAAATAACGTAACGCAAAACATTAATGCATCATTGTACACTAGTGGTTCGTGCAAAAAAATCGCTTACCTGCTCTACGGGCTTTTGGCAAGCATAGTTTTCGCACTTATAAATCAAGGTTTTGCCGCTTACCGCCCGGTTTTGCAGCAATGGCCAAAGGGGGCTATCCGTTTTATCGGCCATAACTACACGCTGCGGATTGAAACGCTTTGCAATATCGTGGCAAAATGCAACATACGCTGGCCCAACTACAGCCACCTCTTGCACTGTGCCACCAAACTCAAGCAGCACACTGGCCCAATTGGCTACACTGCTGCCATAAGCGCCTATGGCCGGCATCATAACAGCCATCATGGCTTCGGCCTTTGTTTGATGGGTATGGTTGCCCGTATATATGCCCAAACGGTGCAGGTTGCGAGCCATTACACTGTTGCCCGACGGGGTAACGCTGTCATATATTTCGCGCTTGCGCACTATTGTATCTTTTTGGCTTGCGTGCGTATAGTAATACAGCGCCCCATTGTTATCCGTAAAACGCTCTTGCACCTTTTGGTTGAGCTCGATAGCTACATGCAGGTAGCGCTCATCGAACACGGTTTGATAAACATCTAACAGTGCCTCTATCAAACAAGCGTAATCATCTAAAAATGCAGGGTATTTGGCCTCATTTTTCCAAGTATGGAACAGCTCTCCGTTTATATACAGGTGCTTGAGCAGAAAGTTTAGGCTTCGTTCTGCTGTTTCGGCATACTCCGCAATGCCAAAGGCTTGGGCTGCTGTTGCATAAGCGCTCACCATTAGGGCATTCCAACTCAGTATTATTTTATCGTCAAGTCCTGGCCGTATGCGGGCATGGCGCACGGCCATCAGCTTTTGCTGGGCTAATTGCAATTTTTGATCAAAAAAATCGATCTCCCAGCCTTTGGTTCGGGCAAAAGCTTCAGCAGGTTTGGGCGTGTTCAATATATTCACATGCTCCCAATTGCCAGCCTCCGTTACATCATAGTATTGCATAAACCAATCGGCATCGGTGCCCAGTATTTCCTGTAACTCTCCGGCATGCCAGGTATAAAATTTACCTTCCTCGCCCTCGCTATCTGCATCCAAAGCAGCATAAAAGCCGCCCAGCGGATGGGTAAGCTCCCTTGCAACAAAGGCCAAGGTTTCTTCGGCCTTTTGTTTAAAGTAATTGTTTTGGGTTACTTGATAAGCCTCGGCCAAGTTGCTCACCAATAGTGCATTATCGTATAGCATTTTCTCAAAGTGTGGGGCGAGCCAATACTCATCGACACTATAGCGGGCAAAACCACCACCCAGATGGTCGTATATGCCACCGCTGCCCATTTTTTGCAGCGTGAAAGTGGCATGTGCCAGCGCTTCGGTATTGCCAGTAACGAAATGATACCGCAACAAAAACTTCAAATTAAACGGATTGGGAAACTTAGGTGCACTGCCAAAGCCACCATGCCTGATATCAAACCTAGGCTTTAGCTGTGCCATCACTTTATCAGCTGTTTGCAAGTAGTTGGACGCGGTTGGGCCTTCCGGACCCTTTATGGCTGCTCCGTCGAGGTGAATAATCTGCTCGGTAATTTTTTGGGCTTGTTCCTCCACAAGGTGCCGCTTGGTAGCAAAGGTTTGCTGCACCCAATGCAATGCCTGTGGCCACGATGGCCTGCCATGCACTGGCCGCGGCGGAAAATAGGTGCCGCCATAAAACGGCTTGGCATCGGGTGTGAGAAACATATTGAGCGGCCAGCCGCCCTGCCCCGTGAGCACCTGCACGGCATCCATATATATTTGGTCAATGTCGGGGCGCTCTTCCCTATCTATTTTAATATTGATGAAGTGCTCGTTCATGATAGCGGCTACATCGTCATGCTCAAACGATTCACGTTCCATAACATGGCACCAGTGGCAAGCCGAATAACCAATGCTTATTAATATAGGCTTATCCTCGCGTTTGGCTCGCTCCAGTGCCTCGGGCCCCCATGGGTACCAATCAACGGGGTTGTTGGCATGCTGCAATAAGTATGGGCTGGTTTCGTGGACTAAGCGGTTGGACATGGGTTTGGAATTACAAATTCAAAATTGAAAATTTAAAATTGCAGCTTCATTAAAACTCAATTCTAAAATGTACAAAGTACGAGGTACAAGGTACAATGGCAAAATAGGATAAAATAATTCCCGAGTAAATGGTAACCTGAATTTTTAAGCAATTATGAATGAATTGGTCATTATCTTAAACTCAACCCCCACTACCATAAAAGGAATGGTTAACTTTGCGTTTTTTAAGGCCGTAGGCAGAACTAAGTGCGGTGAAACCTTGTTGCTAGCTTGTTGATTTATGCAGAACGAAACCCTACCCCCCATTAGCGATACTGAAATTGAACGCCTACAGGTTTATGGCGCCCGCGTGCACAACCTCCGTAATATTGATGTGGCCCTGCCCCGCAACCAGTTTGTGGTAATTACGGGCATTAGTGGCAGTGGCAAGTCGTCGTTGGCATTTGATACTATTTATGCAGAAGGCCAGCGCCGCTACATTGAGAGCTTTAGCAGTTATGCCCGCCAGTTTTTGGGCAGCATGGAGCGCCCCGACGTGGATAAAATTACCGGCCTGAGCCCAGTAATCAGCATTGAGCAAAAAACTACCAACAAAAACCCACGCAGTACCGTGGGTACCGTAACCGAGATATACGATTTTATACGCCTACTGTATGCCCGTATTGGTGTAGCATACTCATACGAAACGGGCAAACAGATGGTTCGCTTTACGGAGAACCAGATAATGGACTACATTCTTGACAACTACACGGGCAAAAAGATAGTAGTATTAGCGCCTGTAGTGCGCGGCCGCAAAGGGCATTACCGCGAATTGTTTGAAAAAGTGCGCAAACAAGGTTATCTGAAAGTGCGGGTAGATGGAGAGACTTTGGAGCTGAAAGACAAAATGCAGGTGGACCGATATAAAATTCACGACATTGAGTTGATTATTGACCGCCTAGAGGTAAGTGGAGAGGTAAAAGACCGTTTAAAGCCATCCATTGATGCCGCCATTAAGTTGGGTAATGGTTTGTTGATGATAATGGACCATGAAACGGAGAAGGTTAACCAGTTTAGCAAGCAACTAATGTGTCCCGAAAGCGGTTTGGCTTACGAAGACCCATCACCAAACACCTTCTCGTTCAACTCGCCGTATGGGGCTTGCACCCATTGCCGTGGTTTGGGGGTGGTACACGATATTGACCTTGGTTGTGTAATACCCGACAATAGCCTCTCCCTCAACACTGGTGGCATTGTAGCCTTGGGCGAGTGGCGCGATAACTATGCCTTCCGTGCATTGCGCGATATGAGCAAGAAGTACAAGTTCAACCTCTCAACCCCGATAAAGGAGTTGCCCCAGAATGTAATGAACCTGATACTGTATGGCAACGAAGAGGGTGTGCTACCCGAACTGGAAGAAATAGAAGCATACAGTGCCGTATTTGAGGGCGTGTATAACATGATACGCCGCTGCTACTACGAAACCAGCAGCGATAACTTGCGGAAGTGGGCCGAAGAGTTTATGGAGGAAGTGCCTTGCCCCGAGTGCAACGGTACCCGATTGAAGAAAGAAAGCCTATACTTTAAAGTAGCCGACCGCAACATTGCCGAAATATCTGCATTGGATATAAGCGACCTAATGGCTTGGTTTGAAGGTATCGAAGAAAAACTGGATGCCCGTAGCCTAGCCATTGCCACTGATTTATTGAAGGAAATACGTTCGCGCATCGGCTTTTTGCTAGATGTGGGCTTGGAATATCTTACGCTTTACCGCCCAACCCGCAGTTTATCGGGCGGGGAAAGCCAACGCATACGCTTGGCCACGCAAATTGGCTCGCAGCTACTAGGTGTAACCTATATATTAGATGAGCCCAGCATTGGCCTGCACCAACGCGACAACACCCGACTGATAAAAGCATTGCGCGAATTGACCGAAGTGGGCAACACCGTATTGGTAGTAGAGCACGATAAGGACATTATGATGGCCTGTGACTATATAGTAGACCTTGGCCCAGGTGCTGGCAAATTAGGTGGCGAAATAGTCGGGGAAGGCATTCCTGAAGAATTTATAAAACTGAACACGCTTACCGCAAAATACCTCCGCGAAGAAAAGGTAATAGCCATACCAGCCAAGCGCCGCCAAGCCTTTGAAGGCCAGTACTTGGTTATTCGGGGTGCCAAAGGCCACAACCTAAAAGATGTTGACGTGAGCATACCGCTCGGGGTATTTGTGTGCGTTACCGGGGTATCGGGCAGCGGAAAGTCGAGCTTAGTGAACGGTACGCTATACCCCATATTAAAACACCATGTGTACAACAGCCGCCAAAAGCCTTTAAAATACGAAATGGTTGATGGGCTGCAACACATTGATAAGGTTATTGAAATTGACCAATCGCCTATTGGGCGCACCCCCCGCAGCAACCCTGCCACCTACATTGGTGTGTTTGGCGACATCCGTAACCTATTTGCCCTGTTGCCCGAAGCAAAAATAAGAGGATACAAGCCTGGCCGTTTCTCCTTCAACGTGAAAGGAGGCCGCTGCGAAGATTGCCAAGGTGGCGGTATGAAGGTGATAGAAATGAACTTTCTGCCCGATGTGCATGTACTTTGCGAAACCTGTATGGGCAAGCGTTACAACCGCGAGACCTTGGAAGTGCGGTACAAAGGCAAATCGATAAGCGATGTGCTGGAGATGCCTGTGCGCGATGCGGTCGATTTTTTTGAACCCGTGCCTGCTATACATCGTAAGCTGAAAACCTTGATGAGCGTAGGACTTGGCTATGTAACCCTTGGCCAAGCAGCTACTACCCTATCGGGTGGCGAGGCGCAACGCGTAAAACTGGCGTCGGAGTTAAGTAAAAAAGATACGGGCCGCACCTTCTATATTTTAGATGAGCCCACAACCGGCTTACACTTCGAAGATATTAATTTGCTGCTTAAGGTATTGCAAAAACTGGTTGACAAAGGAAACAGCATACTGGTAATTGAGCACAACTTGGATGTAGTAAAAGTAGCCGACCATGTAATTGACCTTGGCCCAGAAGGCGGCAACCGCGGTGGCCAAATTATTGCCACCGGCACTCCCGAAGATGTTGCGATGGTAAAGGCTAGCTACACCGGCCAATATTTAAGGCCGGAGTTAAAGCTCAGTTAAACGGTCGTTGGGCAATTTAAACAATTACAAATCGTACCTTGTACATCGTAAATCGTACTTAAAAAATGACCCGCACACACCGGCAACTTTTTTTAGAGCATGTAGCCCAAACCTCACCAGCACCTTTGCTGCTAGAAATAGAGCGGGCTCGCGGGGTATATTTATATGGTCCTGCCGCAAGCGGCGGCAAAGAATACATTGACTTGATAGCCGGTATAAGTGTAAGCAGCTTGGGCCATTGCCACCCAGCTGTGGTGCAGGCAGTGCAGCACCAAGCCGAAACCTTTATGCACCTCATGGTTTACGGCGAATTTGTGCATAGCCCACAGGTAAAATTGGCCGAAGCTTTAACGGCTCAGTTGCCCGACTCATTAAACAGCGTTTATCTTGTAAATAGTGGTGCCGAAGCCACCGAAGGAGCCCTAAAGCTAGCCAAACGATATACTGGCCGCCCTGATGTGGTGCACTTTGCCAACAGCTACCACGGAAGCACGCAAGGTGCTTTGAGCGTTATAGGCAGCGAGTATTTTCGCAATGCCTATCGCCCATTGATACCAGGTAGCCGAATGCTGCAATATAACGATACCAGAGAGCTGCACGAAATAAACGAACGCACTGCTGCCGTAATAGTAGAGCCCATACAAGCCGAATCGGGTGTAACGGTGCCGAGCTTAGATTTTTTGAAACAACTACGCGACCGCTGCACGGCCACGGGAACATTATTGATATTAGACGAAATACAAACAGGCTTTGGGCGCACGGGCACCTTATTTGCATTTCAGCAATTGGGCATAGTGCCCGATGTGTTGCTTTGTGCCAAAGGCATGGGCGGCGGTATGCCCATTGGGGCATTTATTGCCAGCAAAGAAATGATGGCCGTGTTTCAGCATGGGCCTATACTGGGTCATATAACCACCTTTGGCGGCCATCCGGTATGTTGTGCCGCATCGCTGGCAACACTGCAAACCCTATTAGCCGAAAACTATATTGCCGAAGTGCCTAGCAAAGAACAGCTATTCAAAGAGTTGTTGGTGCACCCCGCCATACGCTCGTTTCGCAGCAAGGGGCTCTTGATAGCATTGGAGTTTGATAGTTTCGAAACCAACAAGAAAATAATAGATAGCTGCATTGAAAATGGGGTAGTTACCGATTGGTTCCTATTTGCACCCAACTGCCTTCGCATTGCACCACCACTTATTATTACCCCCGAAGAGATTGGAAAAGCTTGCAAGGTTGTGCTAGCGGCTATTGCACAACACACATCTTAAAACTATCTTTAGTACCAAATGAAAAAGAAACCCTCTATAGGAAGACGCATATTTGGATACCTACTCAAAGGCCTGTTAGTGTTGGCTCCTGGAGTGCTTACTATATTCATCGTTGTTAAGCTATTCGCTTTTATCGACGATACTATGAACGATGCAATAGAAACCCTTTTCGATGTGCGTTTCAGGGGTTTGGGCATAGTAGTGGGCACGGTGCTTATTGTGTTTATCGGTATGCTCAGCGGCAGCCTTTTTAAGCAATTTATAAGCTATATAGAAGATGCTATTGCGCATGTGCCGCTGGTAAAAATCGTATACTCATCCATCAAAGATTTCTTTTCGGCCTTTGTAAGCGAAGACCGGAAATTCAATAAGCCAGCCCTTATAAAAATGGGTGGCAACGAGAGCCTCCAGCGGCTGGGCTTTATTACCGAAACCGACCTTACCCACTTTGGGCTCGAAGGAATGGTATCAGTATATATACCTCATTCATACAACTTTTCGGGCAACTTGTTTATTGTGAAAATGGAGGACGTGACACCGATAAATGCCAACACCACCGAAGTAATGAAATTCATCGTTTCGGGTGGGGTAACTAAGTTTGAGCATTAGTGCCAATAAAGGCAACTTCGTTTATAAGCTGCAACTAATAGAAAATAGTCATTGTTTTAATAAACTGAAACTAAACGTAGAGCCTTTGCCAAGCTCCGATTCAAGCTTAACCTCCCCTCCAAGCCGTTCTACTAGTTTTTTCACAGTACTGAGTCCTATGCCGTGGCCCTTGTTAATGTCGGTTTTTGGTATTGGAATTCGTTCAAACAAGTTAAAAATCTTTTCTTGGTTTTTGGTTGCAATACCCAATCCATCGTCAGTAACTGAGAAATGGTAATGATGCGCAGTTTCGCTAAATGCTATATCAATTTTTTTCTGTGGGCTCCTATTATAGGTTATACCATTTGTAATAAGATTGAGCAGTACTTGCTTAAGTGCTGCCTTATTTGCCTTAATGGTTCTCGATTCTAAAGGGTAAGTAAGTTTGCACAATGCATTTTGGCATAGCAGCTTTTCTATAAGCACAAAAAAGTCAGGTAGTTTTATCTCGCAATTTCGCTCTAGCAACAAGGCGTCTGCACGGGTATACTCCAATATACCATCTATCAAATCGCGCAATTGTTGCGACGACTCATCCAATAAATCTAAAAGCTCCTTTGCTTGATTGTTCAATACGTTAGAGTGATTAAATTTCAATAATTCGATAATACTAGAAATATTCCCTAGCGGCGATTTTAAATCGTGGGCTGCCATGCTAGCAAAGTGCTCAAGTTCTTTATTCCTTTGTTCCAGCACCACTTGTGCACTTTCTAATTCAAGTTTACTTTTGTGCAACTCAAATAGCTTAACCACATTGTTAGACAACACTTTCAGCGCCTGCAACTGCTCCTCGGTAAGTTGTTTATGTGGTTTAAGGTCGATAACACACAAAGTGCCCAATGGATTACCTTTTTGACTAACCAATGGCACGCCAGCATAAAACACCAAATTAGGTTCGCCAACAACATATGGGTTATCAAAAAAGCGTTCATCCGTTCTAGAGTCGGGCACAATCATTACCTCCTTGGGCTTATTAATGGCATGGGCACAAAAAGAATAATCCTTAGGGGTTTCTGTTATATTCAGGCCCTTTACCGACTTAAACCACTGGCGATTAGTGTCAACTAGCGAAATTAGCGCTATGGGAGTATCACAAATTTGTGAAGCTAGGTAAACAATGTTATCATAATCTTCCTCAGGAAGTGTATCGAGCAATGAGTATTCGTTCAGCTCATGCAGCCGCTCGGTTTCGTTAACAGGTATATCGGGTGTCTTCATATCTATCTCTTCACATTTGCAGCCAAAAGATACCCAATTTTCAACTTACTATACTAATATTTAAGTTAATAAGTTGCAAAAAAAATTATGTGATGCCTGATTTAATGGTAACGCAATTCGAAACTATGCGGTATTTGCAATGGAATAGAGCAGAAATTTATAGCTTTACTCTATATTGTAAATTGCCTGAAACTCATTTTGAGATAGTTTTATTCAACCCGCTGAAACGATTTTTATGAAACATAACTTTACCGCTGGCCCAGCTATACTGCCAAAAAGTGTTATTGAAAACGCCGCGCAAGCGATTCAAAACTTTAATGGGTCGGGCCTATCGTTGTTAGAGGTGAGCCACCGTGGCGACGATTTTGATGCTGTAATAGAAGAAGCACGGAAAACCGCTTTGGAGCTTTACGGCTTGGGCGATGAGTATGAGGCGCTGTTTATGACTGGAGGCGCCAGCACCCAGTTTGCACTAGTGCCCTATAACTTTTTAAACACCAAAGCTGCTTATTTAGATACTGGTACTTGGGCCAATAAAGCACTGAAAGAAGCTAAATTTTTCGGCCAGGTTGATGTGGTAGCCTCATCAAAAGATAGCAACTACAGCTACATACCCAAAGGCTATAACGTGCCTACTGATGCCGATTATTTCCATATAACTACCAACAATACCATCTTCGGCACCCAAATACACCACATGCCTGAGGTTAGCGTACCGCTGGTGGCCGACATGTCATCGGATATTTATAGCCGCGAGATAGATGCCAATAAATTTCACCTGATATATGCCGGGGCGCAAAAAAACCTTGGGCCATCGGGCGTTACATTGGTGTTGATTCGTAAAAGCTGGTTGGAGCAAGTAAAACGCGCCATACCTACCATGTTTGCTTACAAAACCTTTGTCGACAATTTAAGCCTTTACAACACTCCGCCCGTTTTCCCGATATATGTAGCTATGGAAAACCTACGCTGGATAAAAGAGCAAGGTGGATTGAAAGCGGTAGAGAAACATAACCAGGAAAAAGCCCAATTGCTGTATAAGGCTATTGATGAACTTCCGTTGTTCAACGGCGTGGCCGCTACCGAAGACCGCTCTTTGATGAACATTACCTTTACCTTGAGCAACCCTGATTTAGATAAAGCTTTCCTTGCCGAGGCGGAAGCCGCTGGTTGTGTTGGTTTGGCTGGTCACCGTTCAGTGGGTGGTTTCCGCGCTAGCACTTACAATGCACTAGCTAAAGAAAGTGTTCAGGCTTTGGTAGATGTAATGACCGAATTCTCTAAGAAACACGGATAATTTCTTGTTTGAATGGCATGATTTGAATATAATTTTTCATTTTTAAATTAGCACACCTGCCGGCCGGCAGGTTCTCATCTCGCCTAAGGCGAGACAAATTAGAATCCCATGATTAAGATACTCGCCAACGATGGTATAGATGCCATCGCTATAGAAATGCTTGAAAAAGCAGGATACCAAGTGGATACTACCACTATTCCGCAAGACGAACTACCTGCTCAACTAAATGAATATGATGCCCTAGTGGTGCGCAGCGCCACCAAGGTACGCCAGCCACTAATAGATGCCTGCCCCAACCTAAAGGTAATAGTGCGTGCCGGTGTGGGTATGGACAATATAGACGTGGAGTATGCCCGGTCGGTAGGCAAAACCGTTTTAAATACCCCTTTAGCATCGTCGCAATCGGTAGCCGAACTGGTGTTTGCGCACATGTTTACCTTGGCCCGCTTTCTGCACCAAAGCAACCGCGATATGCCCATTAAAGGCAATACGGACTTTAACAAACTAAAAAAGAACTACGCCGCAGGGGTTGAGTTGCGTGGCAAAACCTTGGGCATAATTGGGTTTGGCGCTATTGGCCAATCGGTGGCTCGCATGGCTTTGGGCTTAGGTATGAACGTAATGCCCTTTAAACTGCACCATGCCGAAGTGAAGATATACATCGACTACTTTAAGATTAAAGATGCCGAGGTAGCCATCAAAATGCGCACCGACGATTTCGACGACTTGCTTGCACAGAGCGATTTTATAACGCTACACGTTCCATTTAAAGAAGGCGATCCAGCCATATTGTACAAAGAGCGCTTTGAAAAGATGAAAGACGGTGTATTCGTTATCAATACCGCCCGGGGTGGCGCCATTGTTGAAAACGACCTGTTGGATGCCCTCAATAGCGGCAAAGTGGCCGGCGCTGCACTAGATGTATTTGAGAACGAGCCAATGCCAAGCAAGAGCATTCTAGAGCATAGCAAAATATCGCTCAGTCCGCACATTGGCGCCAGCACCAATGAGGCACAAGAGCGCGTTGGAGAAGAGGTGGCCGATAAACTAATTGCCTTCTTTGGTAAGTAATAGGGAATAGGCTACACCTTCAATAAAGCCATAAATTCATCCTTCCGTCGGGCAGAAACATCCACACTGCTGCCATCGTCCATTACCACATAACCGCCGCGGCCACGCACATATTTCTGTACGCGGTTAATGTTGATGATATGCGAATGGTGCGCGCGGAAGAAGCCGTTTTCCTCCAATATCTCTTCAAACTCGCCTAAGCTTTTGGTTACCAAAATATTCTTATTGCCACTGATATGAAAAACAGTATAGCTGCCATCTGATTGAATGCGGATGATATCTTTGATATTCAAAAAAATCAAACCATCGGCCGCTGGCAGCGCAATGCGCTCTAGGTTCCTTTGAGCAATATTCATTTTCAACGATTGGTAGCGCTCCTTATCGGGCAGGATGCCTTTCTTTTTATGCACTTTGTTTACAGCCGTGATCAATTCCTCCAAATCAATGGGTTTGAGCAAGTAATCAAGTGCCGAATATTTAATCGCTTTAAGGGCAAATTGGTCGTAAGCTGTTGCAAATATTACTTCAAAACGAATAGTATCCATTTGCTCCAATAGGTCAAAACCATCACCGCCGGGCATATCAATATCTAAAAACACCAAATCTGGATTGTGTGCCGCAATAGCAATGCGGGCATTGGCTACCGAGTCGGCCATATCGGCTACCACAATATGCTCACAATAGTTTTCAATCAACTTTTTCAAGCCATTTCGGGCCCTTAGTTCATCATCAACTATAATGCACTTTATAATATCGGCCATCGCTTATTGTTGTTTTATTGGCAGCAAAATAACTACACTGGTACCTACTGCCTCTCCATTATCATTATAAAGGTCGATAATTTCTACGCCTGCTTTCAAGCCAGAACTTTGCGGGCTCGACAATAAACCTACCCTTTTCCTTGTTATATCCATACCCACCGACCGATGGCTTTTCAACCTTTCGCTACCCACCTCGCTGGCTTTGCTTCTTCCAACCCCATTGTCGGTAACAGTGCATTTCAAATAATCATTTACCTGTTCAATATTTACCTTAATCTCTCCTGGCCTGCCCAAATTCATCAAACCATGCCTAACCGCATTTTCCAAGTATGGTTGTATAAGCATAGGCGGTAATTCTATATTAAAAGGTTGTATGCTTGAATCAATATTTATTTCAAAACGAAATTTATTCTCGAAACGCATATTTTCCAACTCCAAATACAATCTTAACGTATCCAATTCTTCCTCCAGCGAGATAAAACTCTTCCGTGATTGGTCTAATATACGCCTGATAAGGCGGGCAAACTTGCCTAAATATAGGTGCGCCGAACGCTCATCGCTATTGGCAATAAAATCGTGAATAGCATTAAGTGCATTAAACACAAAGTGCGGGTTCATATTGGCCCTAAGTGCGTTGCCTTCCAATTCTACCATGCGCTGGGCTATGAAGCTTTGGTTTCGGTAATACCTAATAACACTATAACTAATACCAGTTACAAAGCCCAAGGCAACCAAACCCACCGAAACCCTGAACCACCAGGTTTGCCAATAAGGGGGTAGTATGGTTATTTGTATGGTTGCCGGCTTGCCACTCCAGCGCCCTTGAGGACTTCGCGCATCAACTTTAAACGTATAAGCACCTGGGGGCAAAGTAGGATACTGCACATTCGTAAAGCTGGTCTGGGTCCATCCGGTATCAATGCCTTCCATTTGGTACCGGTAAAACAGGTTACCATCGGCTTTGTATAGTAAACCTAAATACTCAACTTTTATGCTATTCTGCGAGTAATCCAGTTTGTAACTGCTTGCAATGCCTGTATCACGGTCGTTTATTTGAATTCTTGTAACAAACATTTTGGGTGCTGCGGTGTCTACTGAAAAGTCTCTCAATGCAGCTATGGACAGACCACTATTGGTAGCTACGTACAAATTCCCATTGTGAACCAACAAATCATTCACCTCATTTGATAACAATGCAATATTTACGGATGGCGCATGTATACTACTAAGATAAGGAGCTTTAGATGACAAAGATGCTACCGACAATCCCTTAGTTGTACCTAAAATCAACTTGTAATCATACACTTTGGCTGTTGTAATGAAATTGTCAGTCAGGCCATCTTTGGCAGTAAAATTATACAACGTATCCCCATCATAAACATACAACCCAAAGCCAGAAGTAGTAAACCACAAATGATGGAATGCATCCTCAATTATTTGGGTTACATTGCCTGCAATGCCAAAACTATCTAACTGGGTTAGGGTCATTTTACCATCGTTTGTGAGTAGCCCGATACTATCCAAAGTGGTAAACCACAATTGATCATTCAGCGTATAACATAAAGAGGTTACTCTACTGGCGTGTATACGTGTGTAAGTTGTTTCATTTTTGTTTGTGTCAACTTCCATACTAATCAATCCATTAATACCCGCCATCCATAGCCTATTTTTCTTATCCAATGTTCCCATCTTCACACTGCCCAATACCACAAAAGACTCCCCTAAAGGGACGGTAATTTTGTTGTACAAATTCAGGCTGTCAAAAGCATTATGCTCTTTAAGATTGTTTTCGAAAAATGGGACTTTGCCGTTTTTCAAAAACTTACTACCTCCTACATTAAGACAATGAACCAAGGAGCTATTTACATCCATGCATGAGCTTAAGTTGGCATAAGTGTATCGTTGGGTAAACTCAACTACCAAGCTATCTCCAATAAAGCCATTTACAATTCCGTTTTTGCTGCTGAAAAACACGTAATCATTGTAGGAGAAAATCGAAGTGATCTTATTACTTTTTAAACCACTCATTTTATCAATATTCACTACATTTCGTGCCAAAGAAGTAATCATGAATACGCCCTCGGATAATGAGGTAAACCAATAATTTCCCTCATTATCTTCAAAAACATGACTTAATGGAATTCCGGTTAAAAACCGCTGTATCGGTAAGGAAGTATCATTCGGAACCAAAAAGCCACCATCCTGTGTAGCGATTAAGATATTATTTTCGGCATCTGAATCTACTGAGTTTATAGGAATGATGCCCCCAATTTTATCAGCATCAAATATGGTTTCTATTTTGCCACCCACAACTGCAAAAACACGTTTACCCGAGTAACAAATGAGCTTGCCATTTTTAAGCTGATGCAATTTTAAGTTATCGTACTGCACCAAACTATCAGGCAAAACAAATAGCGGAGAAACACCCGCAAATTGAAAAAACAACAACCTACCTGACAACCAAAGGCGCTCTTTATTGTCTAAAAAGGGCTCTACATAGTTGCTAATTAAAGGCAAATGGACGGTATCCAATATTGAAGTGCTATCTCCATCAACTATACACAATCCATGGTTAGCAGTCCCGATAAATACTTGACCAGCTTCATTTTCGGCAACATTAATAGGTGCCGCTGGTAAATTATATTGGTTAAACACAAAAATACTATCGGATGCTAAATCGTAGTAGGCAAGTTGTCTGTTAAAAGTAATAATCCACAGCCTTCCTCGTTTACCTTTAATCAGCGCAAGGGCGTCATTGTCTGGCAGACCATCCAGTACCGTATAGGTTTTAAACTTATATCCATCGAAACGGGTGATTCCTTGGCTGGTGCTGAACCACATAAATCCGCTGTGGTCTTGTACAATTGAATATATGGTTGAGCTAGGTAAGCCATCGCGGGTAGTGTAGTGCCGATAGTTGTATTGCTGTGCCGTTGCCGAAAATGACACGAATACAAATAAAAGAAACCCTAAAAACCCTTTTAATTTCATATAACCGCTTATAAATACCGAACAACTAAGTTAACTGATATTGGGCAGAGTGTATTAGTCGTTGCTATTGATTGCTTCGTCGGAAAACACTTAATCTTAACTTAAACTGAAGCAACTTAGGTTATGTTATTAGCGTTTGGTGTGCGAATAAACCTCTTTGGTAGAAACTCGAACTTAACTATACGCAATATATCTATTTTTGTACAAATTTCAACAACAATGCCCAAGCACTCCCTTCTGCTGCTACTCTTTACCTGCGTTTCATTATTAGCTCATGGCCAAACCAAGCACACTATTAGCGGCCACATAAAAGACGGGGCCAACGGTGAAGAGCTAATTGGTGCAACTATATTTGTTGATGAGCTAAAAACAGGCACGGCCACCAACGTGTATGGCTTTTACTCATTGACCCTGCCCGAAGGCACCCATGCCGTAACGATACAATATATTGGTTTCGATATCCGCCGCGATACTATTACCCTCACCAAGGATATGACCCTAAACGTGGAGATGACCGGCGAATCGAAAAAAATAGATGTGGTGCAAGTAACTGGTGAGCGCCTAAACAAAAACGTGGAAGACGTAAATATGGGTGTGGTGAAATTGGATGTGAAAGTGGTTAAAAAAATTCCGGCCGTGTTTGGTGAGGTAGATATCATCAAATCGTTGCAATTGCTACCCGGCATAGTGGGTGCTGGTGAGGGCGTAGGGGGCTTTTTTGTTCGCGGTGGCGGGGTCGACCAAAACCTGATATTATTGGATGAGGCAGTAGTTTACAATGCATCGCATTTGTTGGGCTTTTTCTCGGTATTCAACGCTGATGCCATTAAAGATATGGAGATATACAAGGGCGGCATACCGGCCGCCTATGGCGGTAGGCTTTCGTCGTTGCTCGATATCCGCATGAAAGATGGGAATATGAAAAAGCTAAGCATGAGCGGCGGCATTGGCCTTATCAGCAGCCGCTTAACCATTGAGGCGCCAATTATTAAAGATAAAATGTCGTTTTTGGTGAGCGGGCGCCGGACCTATGCCGATTTGTTTTTAAAACTTTCGCCTAACGAGGAAATCAATAAAAACAAGCTTTATTTCTATGATTTGAATGCCAAGTATAACTGGAAGATAAATGACAAGAACCGCATATTTGCGTCGGGTTATTTTGGCAGGGACGTGTTCGCCTTCGGTAGCAACTTTGCTACTGATTGGGGTAATGCCACGGCAACCCTGCGCTGGAATACCATAATAAGCAGTAAGATGTTCGCCAATTTCACGTTCGTGTACAGCGATTTCAACTACTCGCTGGGCGTGCCCGAAGGCGATTTTGCATTCGATTGGCAAGCCCGCATTCGCGATTTTAGCTTAAAAGGCGACTTTACCAACTACCTAAACCCAAACAACACCTTAAAGTGGGGCGTAATAGCTACACACCACAACTTTAAACCGGGAAGTGTTACACCAGCATCTAGCTCGTCGTTATTCAACGGACTAACGATACCGGACAAAAATGCCATGGAATATGCTGCCTATGTAAGCAATGAGCAGAAAATAGGTGAGAAAATAACCTTGCAATATGGCCTGCGCTACTCTGCATTCTCGCAAATTGGCGCTGGCAGGGTATTCGGTTACGATGCCGATGGTAATAT
>CAIOSU010000170.1 GCA_903861055.1 uncultured bacterium | reverse complement strand
TAGAGCACCAAAGTATAAACTATGCTCAATATGCCAGCAACTATGCCGTTGCGCAATCCTAATTTCTGAATACTGGTTTCTTGCAGTTGGTCCATTGCTTAGCGATTTTCGTTTAAATGAACTTGACCGTTGTTTACTATGCCAACTACCCTTCCGGTAAACTCCTGCCCAACAAAAGGTGAGTTTTTGGAGCGCGATTTAATGTCTTTGGTCGTAAAGGTCCATTTCTCCTCTGGGTCAAATATAGTTAGGTCTGCTTGCTCGCCTTCTTCAATCTCAGGTATTTCAATGCCTAATATATCCCTCGGGCCGATGGTTAACTTTTCTATCAAGGTCTCCAGCCCAACTTTTTTGCCCAAGTGCGTATTCATTAAAGCAAACGTTGTTTCAAATGCTATCATGCCAAAGTCGGCCATATCAAACTCCAAATCTTTACTCTCGGGGTCGTGCGGAATGTGGAAACTCGCAATGGTATCAATGGTGCCATCTTTCAGGGCTTTCACCATAGCTTGGTTATCGGCCTTGGTGCGCAAAGGTGGCATTAGTTTATAATTACTATCGTACTCCATTACCAGCTCATCTTCCAAAACTAGGTTGTATGGTGTAACTGAACAGGTAACCAATTGACCATTGGCCTTTGCTTTTTTAATATTTTCTACCGAAGCTGGAGTGGACACGTAAGCAAAGTGCAAACGGCTACCGGTATATTCCAATATATCCAAATCGCGCTTTACCATAAGCTCCTCAGCTAGGTGAGGAATACCGTGCATACCAAGTAAGGTACTGGTCACACCCTCATTCATTTGTCCGCTCTTGGCTATATTGCGCTCAAATGGATGGGTTATAATCAAGCCACCGAATGGTTTCACATATTGCAAGCTCCTTAGGGTAATGCCGGCATTCAAACTTGAATTAAACCCATCGCCAAAGGCAATGGCACCAGCCTCATGCATGTCATGCATCTCGGTTAAATCAAATCCCTTACAATCTTGGCTTATTGCACCAATAGGCAATATGTTCACCACACTGCCGCTACTTTTACGAATAACGTATTCAATTTCTGATTTGGAATGCAGCGCAGGCTTAGTGTTTGGGTTAGCCAACACGGTTGTAAATCCGCCGGCTGCTGCAGATTGAATAGCGGATTTCAAATCCTCGCGATGCTCTAGCCCTGGGTCGCCAATAAAAGCGCACATATCAACCCAGCCAAGCGATACGTGCAAGTTAGTGCCCGTAACTTCTTTAAGCTTCTTATCATTAGGAATATGGTCGGCAATACTTTCAATCTTACCCTTACGGATAAGAATATCTTGTTGCCGGGCGGCCGTGTTACCGGCAGAATCAATTATACGGGCAGCCCTGATGATGATATCCATGAAGTGGTTTATCCCTCTCGGTTTATTTCATAAAGCGCAAAAGCAGCGCCTCTATTCCGGCAAATACTAGCACAAAAATAATACAAAGTTTCCATAGCACAATCCCACGGTCAAACTCCTGCACCAAACCTGCAAAATTGGAGCTGCTGGCATCTAGTACAGCAACCGTATTCTCGGGGTACCGGTCCTCTAGCTCGTCTAGGGTGTAATACTCCGCCACCGATTCACTTCTATTATAGTTAAAGGCCGTAACAGCAAGCACCTTACCGTCTTTATCTTGCACCTCAAATATACCAGCATCGCGCAAACTTTGGTCGTTTACGGTCAATAATATCCTGTTTCCGTTGATGCGTTGTTGTGGTATAAACTCGGCATTGTTCCCTTTTAATTTTAATGATTCATCTGGGTTTACCACTTCAGCAATCACTTCAACCACATTGTCATTTCCCAAGGTATAAGCTGGCGCTTGCAATTGGCCGCCACTTAATGCCATTTTATATAGCATCGGTACAAATATAGCGTGCACCGGAAAATCGGTTATGTCCCTATCCAAGGGGCTTGCAGCTATATAAAGCTTACCTCCATCATATTCATAAGCACTCATAAACGAACTGCCGTCTCTAAACGTTAAAAGCTCTTGCTCATTGCTGCGGTTGGTAGGAGAAAAGGTGTAGTGCAATTTGGTATTGGGCAATGATAGGTTGCGCGGCACAGATTCAAACACGTCTTTGAACAATTCATGATTGGTTTCTAGGGCGGTAACAGGCATTTCAGCAGTACTTAATCCTGCAATTTTATTTACCCCAACTGCCCCAAAAAAGTTATTAAATGAGTTAATGTCGGCCTTTGCACTAGGAAACACCACTAACGCACCTCCATTTTGAAGGTACTTTACCAACTCTGCGGCCAAACCTGAAGGTATTGTGCTTAGATTGTTCAGCACTATCAAGCCATTTTGGTTTAGGGCCGTATAATCTAACTTGTTTATAGCTTGATTGGTCAGTCCAAATCGCTCACTATCGGCATATATAGCTTTCAGAAACGGACACTCCTGTTCTTCGTTAATAACCAAAACTGGTACTTTTTCGGTAGACCGGAAAGCCATGTAGTAGTTGTCATCAAAAGTAATTGGGTAATCTTGAATGCTCAGCTCAGCTCGGTACCAGCCGTCTTGAGGCACCATAAATGCCAAAGTATCGATAGTAAAACTGTTGGCGGCAATACTATAATCGTTAATAGCTTTTGTCTGCCCGTTAATATTTAACGTCAATCGGTTGTTTTCTACCTCCCCATCTCCGCTGTTTACTATTTTCACAAATAGGTTATTGGGCTGGTTGGTAAAGATAACTGGTCGCTCAAACCATGCCGAATCGACATACACGTTTTGTTGCTTTACCGATTGCAGCGGTGCCAACGAAAGATTAATGGCCGTATCGGGCTCAAAATCGGCAATGTTTTTTTGAAAATCCGATAACCAATAGGCCACGTTATTTTCCATTCGGGCATCGGCATACGTTTTTTTCTGCATGGCTAATACTTCACGCAATGGGCGGCTGCGAGGGGTAGGCTGCACTTCATCAATTAGGTTCAACACCTCCTCGCGCGATACGAAACGCTGGTGGCGGGCTTCAAAGTGGCCATGGCGACTTTGGATGTGTTTCGCACCTCGGTGGCTGCTGCTGCTTTGGGCTTTGGTCAGCGCGCCTTGGATGAGTCGCTGCGCTATGCGCGCACGCGGGAGATGGTGGGGCAGCGACTGGCCGACTTTCAACTCACCCAAGCCAAGTTGGCGGACATGGCCGTACTGCTGGACGGGGCGCGTTTGCAAACCTACCGCGCCGCATGGCTGCGCGACCAAGGCGAGCGCATCACACAAGAAGCGGCCATGGCCAAACTCGCAGCCACAGAAGGGGCGCAACGTGTCATCGACATGGCCGTGCAACTGCACGGTGGCTTGGGTGTGAAAAAGGGCTGCATCGTTGAATCGCTGTACCGAGAGATACGCGCCTTGCGCATCTACGAAGGCGCGAGCGAGGTGCAGCAACTCAT
>CAIOSU010000169.1 GCA_903861055.1 uncultured bacterium | reverse complement strand
GCTAAAGCTATAAACATGACCAAAGTCTCCAATACCATCGTAACTGTTGTAGCGGCTGATGGTATTGGCAAACTACCTGATAAAAACGCTGCCGAAGCCGTTCAACGAATCCCATCGGTTTCTATTGAACGCGACCAAGGCGAAGGGCGATATATTTCATTAAGGGGCACCCCACACGACTGGAGTGCTTCGCTTATAAACGGTGATAGATTGCCAGTAGCCGACGAGAATGCAGACTCCAGAACAGTTGCCTTCGATATTTTTCCGGCAGAGTTGATTGAGTTTATAGTAGTAAGCAAAGCCCTTACCCCTGATATTGAAGGTGATGCCATAGGAGGCAGTATTAATTTTATAACCAAGGCAGCCCCGTTAGAACGCACATTAGCAGTTAACTTAGGCGGCGGCTTCAACTTTCAGGCGCAAGGCCCGATAGTAAACTCCTCCATACTTTGGGGCGACCGCAGCAAGAACAAGAAATTTGGCTATCTGATTGCAGGCAGCTTGTGGAACCGCAGTTACGCTACCGATAATTATGAAGTTATATATGGAAGCAACGAGAACCAAGGTTTAAACCGCTTGGAGCTTAGGGATTACGTAGGCACACGCCGCACTATTGGCACCACCGCCAGCATGGAGTATAAATTTACGGATCAAAACCGAATTTATGCCAAGTTTATCTACGGCGGCATGCGCGATAATGAATGGAACCGTAAAACCATGTATAACTGGTTTGTAGGTGCCGGAAGAACAGTAAGGCTGCAAAATATCCATGATATAATGCTCAACCGTATGATTGGCGGTGAGGTAGGCGGAAATTTTAAATTAAACCCTAAGATTAATCTTGACGTTCGCTTTGCTAGTTACAGCAACCGTTTTGGTTACGGGAATGTACCTTTCGATGGGGATGATAACCGCAACGGATACCATGTGGTGCAGTTTGAACGTTTCAACCTTACCTATGAGGATTTGATATACCTTGACGAAGCAGGCAATATTATCACAAACCCCGCCTTGGCCGCCGACGAGGTAAAGCTGATTGAGGACGACCACCCGACGGGTGGAGATGACTATGACAATATACAACCACTGATACAACAAGAGCTGCGCCCAGAGGATTTTGAGTTTACTACTGCATATAGCGAGATAAACGAAACCTGGGAGCGCGACCCGATTGTGGGCCAATTGGACCTTACTTACCAGCCCAACAACCAATGGAAGATTAAAATAGGTACTAAGTTACGGATTAAGGAAGGCGGCCGGTTTTATAGCCTGCACGAGTGGATTCCAGATGTAACCAAGAAACCACAAGGGTATACCCTTGATCAGTTTGAAACCGAATCGTTGGATGAAAAAGGCGGGTTTCTGCAAGAATTGGGCGAGCCATATCAAGGCACCTTTATGCCGTTTCTTACCGAAGACCAATACAGCAGTTTTCTAGGCCAAGTAGGAGATACCCTTCGTGAAAGAGTGATGGATGAGAACAACCCCTCGTTTGCCGAATTTGTAGGCTCGCGGTACACTTATCAAGAGCACGTGTATGCCGCTTATGGCATGGCCGAGTTCCAGATAAATGAGCAAATGATGCTGCTTGGCGGGTTGCGTATGGAATATACTAAACTGGATATGCAAGCAGATTCGTTGGGCAAGATTGAAGTATTCTTTAATCCAGTAACGGGGCTACTAGAAACCAGCAAGCCAGTATATGGAGTATCATCGGGCAGCAAATATGTGGCTCTTTTGCCTATGGTGCAATTCAAATATTCACCCAACAAAAAGAACAACTTGCGCTTCGCGGTTACCCGTACTTTCCGTAGACCCAATTTTAACGAGTCCAAGCCAGGCGATCCTTTCTATTCCTTTACAGACCTAGTGCGAACTTTCGGCAATCCTGATTTAAAGCCAACCTACGCCTGGAACTTTGATGTTGCCTGGGAGCACTATTTCGGCAACATCGGTATGATATCGGGCGGTGCGTTTTACAAAGCCATTCAAGACCACATTTTTGCCACTACCGAATCGTCAACCGATGTAGCAGTGGGCAATAGTGCTATCGGCATCAAGAGTTTTCAAAACGCGCAAGCGCTTTCGCATCTGGCTGGTGCAGAATTTGTGTTCAATCGACGTTTCGATTTTCTTCCCGGCTTTTTAAGTGGTTTTGGTATCAATGCCAATTACAGCTATATCTGGTCGCGTATGGAGGTGCCCGGCCGTACTTTCAACCAGCCTTTGCCTAGGCAGGCTCCGCACCTATTCAATGTGGCTTTGTTTTATGAAAAGCACAACCTGCAAGCCCGCCTTGCAGTAAATTATAAAAGTGCTTACTTGCTAGAGCTAAACCTGGCTGCTACCGAAATTAATGGTGTAAACCAGTTGATTAACCCAGATACTGATGAGTACGATACCTTTTATGGGT
>CAIOSU010000168.1 GCA_903861055.1 uncultured bacterium | reverse complement strand
GGTAAAGAGGTAGTAACCATCTTAACCCCCATGGACAGTAGTGGTAGATATTTTCAAAAAAACTGGCGATGAACTAATACGCATCGAACAGTCCGAACCGGGCTGCTGGATAAATATTTACCCTCCTTTTAACCACGATAATCTTGAGGACTTAAGCAATACCTACAACATTCCTCTCGATTTCCTTATTGACTCGCTGGATATTAACGAACGGTCTCGCTACGAGTTTGAAGACGATGTGAAGTTAATCGTATTGAATACCCCTGTAGATAATGAAGGCGAAATTGTAGATGATGATAGGTCGGTGTATGTTACCTTACCTATTGGTATCATTTTATTGCCCGACATGATACTGACCCTTAGTCAGCACCCGAATCCGGTAATTGATAGCTTCATCAATCAAAGGGTAAAGCGCTTTGACCCAGCCGATACCAAGAAGTTTGTATTGCAGCTGTTTGATAGGAATGTATTTTACTTTTTGCATTACTTGCGCCAGATAAATAATAAGCGTAATCTCATTGAAGATGAGTTGTACAATTCGTCTCGGAATACTGAGTTGGCGCAGTTAATGAATCTTCAAAAGGCGTTAGTATATTTTGTAAATACGCTACGTGGTAACGAGCTTACAATGGCCAAGCTTGCCCGTACCGATTTTCTAAAAATTAAGAGCGACGAAGACTTATCAGATTACTTAGAGGATGTAATAGTAGATAATAGCCAGGCTTTGGAGATGGCAAACGTTTATACCAACATCTTGAACGGCACCATGGACGCTTTTGCTAGCATTATCTCCAACAACTTGAATACGGTAATGCAGCGCCTTACCTCAGTAACCATTGTATTGATGGTGCCAACATTGGTAGCCAGTTTTTATGGTATGAACGTAGAGCTTCCGTTTCAACATCAGCCAAGTGCCTATGTTATAGCTATAGGTATTTCACTAATGCTTTCCTTTCTTTTAGTAATGTTTTTCCGCAGGAAAAAGTGGTTCTGATTTGGTTATTGGTTTACCCGTTATTGGTTATTAGTGCCTTTCAGTTTCTCTGTTTGTTATCTTAAATTTATTCGACCGATTGGTTAACCCTAATTAACAGATAACCAATAAACTGATTAACTATTGCTTCTCCAGCCCAATAAAAAGTCTTTCACCACTAGTCGTTTTTTACCTTCTAGTTGTAACTCTTCGGCGTAGATGTAGCCGCCCTTTACAGCAAACTTTAGGTATGTTTTGCCGTCGGTGTCAATACTACCAATAAGTAAATCATGATTGGCTGCTTCCTTTTTAGCTTGATAGATTTTTAGGGTCTTGCCATCCAACTCGGTCCAAGCAGCAGGGTAGGGGCTAAGGCCTCGAATGTGGTTGTATACTTTATCAAGCGGTTGATTCCAATCAATCTTGCAATCATCCCTGAAAATTTTTGGGGCGTGTGGGTAATCGCCTGTCATATCTTGCGGAGTGCCTTTTACCCTGCCTTGCGCTATTTCTTTAACTGTTTGTAGCACCGTTTTAGCCCCTAGTGCCATCATCCGGTCGTGTACTTCACCAGTATTTTCATCAGGACCAATCGGCATAGGGGCTTGATGTATTATACTGCCAGTATCAATTTCGTGTTGGAGGAAAAAAGTAGTGACGCCAGTTTGGGTTTCGCCATTCATTACTGCCCAGTTAATAGGTGCAGCCCCACGATAAGCTGGCAACAATGAGCCATGTAAGTTGAACGTGCCGCGAGGCGGCATATTCCAAACTACTTCAGGCAGCATACGGAAAGCCACCACTATTTGCAGGTCGGCATTCAAACCTTTAAGTTCCTCTAAAAAACTTGAAGATTTTAGTTTTTCGGGTTGCAAAACGTGCAGGTTGTGAGCCACGGCATATTTCTTTACCGCACTTTGCTGTATTTGGTTACCACGGCCAGCAGGTTTGTCGGGCGCCGTTATCACACCAACAATGTTATAACCGTTTTGTATCAATATATCTAAAGAGGCAACTGCAAAATCGGGCGTGCCCATAAAAACAATACGCATAGCGGTTATTTTGTAAAATCGGGGTAAAGAAGGTATTGTTTGCGCATAGCCATATATGCATCCAATTCAGGTTTCCAAAATGAGCCAGCCTCTGCGGTGTCGTAACCACTAACAATAACTTCGCGCAGTTTTGCTGTGCCAGCTAACTTCTCGAAAAATGCATTGAAGAACTCTTGGCCTTTGCCTGCATTATTGAAGTATTGGTATGATTGCAAAAGCCATTGAAAATCGAGTTTTCGGCTACGCTCAAAGTAGTCTTGGCCAAACTCTTGCAATTCTGTGCCGCGGCATTGCAGGTCCTTGTAAGGCGGGCTTTGAGCACCTGTTATGCTCATGGGTGTAAACTCATAGTCGCCAATGGCATATTCCGGGTGGCCAAATATCTGGAAGGGCCTGTCAGTGCCCCTGCCCACACTCATAATGGTGCCTTCAAAAAAGCACAAAGATGGATACAAGTAAATAGCCTCCATATTGGGCAGGTTGGGCGATGGTTTCACGGGCAATTGGTACATGGTTTGGTGCTTGTAGCCAAAGCATGGTACAACTGTTATGTTGCATTGTATACCGTTGGCAAGCCACTTTTGCCCGTTAATCATTTGTGCCAATTCGCCAACGGTAAGGCCATGAACTACTGGAATAGGGTGCATGCCCACAAAACTCTTGTAGCTCTCCTCCATAATGGGACCGTCAACATAAAAGCCATTAGGGTTTGGGCGGTCAAGTATTATAACGGGTATTCCTGCTTCGGCACAGGCCTCCATAACGTAGTGCATGGTGCTGATGTAGGTATAAAACCGGGCACCTACATCTTGTATGTCGAATATCACCACATCTAAGCCACTTAGATGCTCAGCCGTAGGTTTTTTGATGTTGCCATATAGCGAAATTACAGGCAAGCCTGTCTTTGGGTCGGTTTCGGAGTTAATCTCTTGGCCAGCATCCCCCATACCCCGAAAACCATGTTCAGGGGCAAATACTTTGGTAACTTTTATTTTTTGTGCCAAAAGTGTATCAACCAAATGAGTTTGAGATGAACCCACAATACTGGTATGGTTTACCACTAATCCTACAGTTTTACCTGCCAATGACGGCACATATTCGCGCATTCTTTCGGCACCTACAAGCAGTGGTTTGCCACTCTGCGCAAATAGCGTAAGGCTAAAGAATAATAATGATGCAATGGCGGTTACAATTTTCATATTTTTGAGCGTAATTAATGACGAAATTAGCCAAATCCTTTTTAACTGCCCGAACCCATTTGCGGATTTGAACATCGAACAATTTTTGACCCGGCGATTAGCCTTCAGCAAAAAGCGTACCTTTTCTCGCTTCATCATCGGTATAGCTACCGCTGCAGTGGCGCTTAGCATTACAGTAATGATTGTAGCCGTATCGTTGGTTAATGGCTTTCAGCAAGAAGTAAGCGATAAAATTTACGGTTTCTGGGGGCACATTGTTATCAGTAAGTATGGGTTTGGTCAACGCTTCGAGGAGGCCCAGCCTATAAACGTGGCCATGATTGAGGCTACCGAATTAAAAAATATCGCCAACATTAAACACGTGCAAGTTACCGGTTATAAGCCGGGTATAATAAAAGCTAATGATGCGATTGAAGGGATAGTACTTAAAGGCGTAAGTACCGATTTTGATTGGACTTATTTTAAAAAGTACTTGATAGAGGGGGATACACTTACAATTGGCGACGAGGATAGCATGG
>CAIOSU010000167.1 GCA_903861055.1 uncultured bacterium | reverse complement strand
TTACTCCATACATTATACCCGCGTAGCTTACCGCTATGCGCGTGGCATAAAACCATATGACCCCCGAGAGCAACATGACGCCTGATAACCACATAGTAAACGGCTTATGGATTGGCAATCGGTTGAGCAACCTAGAGTTGCTCACCATGATGACGTTTTTGGAGCAGGGCCATCGGTTTAGGCTATGGGCTTACGAACCACTGGAAACTACTTTGCCTGTAGGGGTGGAGGTAATGGATGCCAACGAGATAATACCCGCTGAACGCATTTTTAGATATAAGCATGCTAATGCCTATGGGCATGGAAAGGGCAGTGTTTCGGGCTTTTCAGATATTTTCAGATACAAACTATTGCACGATAAAGGCGGTTGGTGGGTTGACATGGATGTGGCGTGCTTGAAGCCATTGGATTTTAAGGAGGAATACGTTTTTCGGAACCACCATGAGCTTACCATGGTGGGCAATGTAATGAAGTGCCCCAAAGGAAGCGCCTTGATGTGGGATTGCTATACCGAGGCCGCAGAGAAAGTGACCGAGGAAAACCGCGATTGGCACTTACCCATACAAATACTAAATGATCAAATCGAAAGCCACGGTTTGTCTTCGTTTATCAAATCGGGTATATCAAACTATGATAGGTGGGATGAACTGAAGCGATTTGTGCTTGGCAGGAAAACGCCGCCGCAAGGTTATTACTTTATCCATTGGATGAACGAAGAGTGGCGCAGCCGCGGTCTTGATAAGAATAAAGTAAAGGCTCGCTCGTTGTTAGGGCAAATGATGATTGATAGAAGATTGATGCCTGCGTATTACTCCCTTTGGGATTTGATGCAAGAAGCTTTATATTACAGCAAGTTAGCCACTTATTTACCTTGGCTAAAGGATAAAACGCCACAATCATTGCACCGATGAAGACATTTTGCACCGTATCAACCCGAAGCCATTTAAGCCAAACCTTAGGTTTGGTTCGTTCTGTTGCGGGCTATGGTGGCCAATGGCATTTTAGAATATTGGTAGTAGAGCCTGAGCAAGGTATAGTAGAAGGAGAGGAAGGTGATGTGAAATATACCATCGAGGGGTTGCACTCGCTTCGCCAAAATGAAGCAGCGGCATCGTTGATGGATCATTACCGCAAAAAGCCTGATAACCTTCGCTGGTCGCTGAAGCCTATTTGGATGGACTATTTGTTGGAGGAAGGTTATGAGCAGGTTATTTATGTAGATAACGACATTGTGTTTTTTAATGACCCAACTTTCCTTTTTAGTGAGTTGGACACAGCAAGCATATTACTTAACCCGCATTGGCGAATTAAAGAGCCAGACGTTGATGCGGATTGGTTTATCGTTAACTTTAGAGATGGCGTGTATAATGGTGGCTTCGTTGGCGCTAGCCAAGAGGGTAGAGAGGCTCTACAATGGTGGAGCCGCTGCTGTGAGTTTGCTTGCGAGAAGGACTACAAACGCGGTTTGTTTGATGACCAAAAGTACCTAGACTTAATGCCCGCGGCTTTCGAGGATGTAAAAATACTGCAACACCGAGGTTGCAACGTGGCTTACTGGAATGAATATGAAAATGCACGTAGCATTGAGAATGGGCAAGTAATGATAAATGAAACTTACCCAGTAATTTTTGTTCACTTTACCGAAGATCTATTCAAGCAAATGGATCGATGGCAAGAGCCGGAGCTGAGACAACTTTGGCTAAAGCATAAGGCTAATAATATGCAGCAAATGGAAAACTATGGCTAGGGGTAATTGGTTAGGCTCTTGGTGGTTTTTGGTCTTTTTCAATTTTACACTATTTATATTGCTTACCGAGATTGTGCTTCGTGTAACTGGCAGTTACAAGAATTATGGTGAGCTAAACTATGGCGAGTATATTGACTACTTTAAACATCCATACCCAGGCCCTCTTTGTGCCTGGACCCCCAACATGGAGCGCAGTCAAGAGACTGCCGAGTTCAGTTACCTACTAAAAACCAACAGCCTTGGCATAAGGGATACTGAGCATAACATTAAGAAGCCAACTGGAGTGAAACGAGCGATAATTTTAGGCGATTCTTTTACGGAAGGAATGGGTACTGAATTTGATTCAACATGGCCGCAACGATTGGCATGGTATCTAACTCAAGATACTACTCTAAGCCCTTGGGAGATAATTGTAGGAGGAGTGTCTGGCAGCGATCCGTTTTATGCTTACGAAATGTTGCGCCGAAACTTGATGGATTATGAGCCTGATTTGGTGTTGGTGGTTTACAATTTTACTGAGGTAACCGATTTCACCGCTCGTGGCGGCATGGAGCGATTTGTAAACGAAAGCACAACTCAATTGCGCGCACCGAAAAGTAGGGTGCTTAATTTTGCTTATAAATGGAGCCATTTAGTGCGTATGATAGTAAAGGATGGCTTAGGTTGGAACGACTATTATCAATCGCCAAAAGAACAGCAGCAGTTGCAATCAGAAAGCATTTCTGCAATCACAAAGGTTTATGTTTCGATAGATTCGTTGGTAAGAACCAAAGGGGCAAAGGCGCTTTTTGTTTTTCAACCACTGAACTATGAATGCCACAGGGATTATTTTGAACCAATAACCGATTCAATTATTAAGGCTGTTGACACGGAAGGGCTAGAATATATGAGCCTGCTAGCGTCTTTGCCGGATAGTATGAAAGAAGATTACCTAAACTATTATTGGCCTATAGATGGTCATATGAATGGCAAAGGATATGATGCATGGGGCAGAAGTGTATATGCTTTTCTCAAAGGAAGGGCTATTTTAACGTCAAAAGAATAACGAATGCAGCCAAAAAGGAAATATAGCCGATGGTATAAGGTCATAATCCTTGGGATTACTTTGTTATTGGTATATATAGCCCTAAAGGTTTACGTTGGTCCAGCTCCGCATGCGGATAACTTAAACGATTGGCAAAAGTATAACGACAGCCTGAACATTGCCAATAAAGCATTTGCCGAAAACCACCCATACAACTTTACTGATAGGCCAAGAAAGGAGGAAAAGGATAGTAGCATATTTCGCATTGCTGTTTTAGGTGATTCATTTATTTGGGGCGATGGCTTGCCTTATGATAGTGCTTGGAGCCATAAACTGGAACAGAAAGTATTGGCCAAATACCCAAATGTGGAAGTAATGCATTGGGGCATCAATGGATGGTCAACTAAGGATGAGTTGGCATTTTATTTGGCCGATGGAAGGAAATATAAACCAGACTTGTTGATAATTGGATTCGTGGATAATGACCCAGATATGGGCCGATTTCAGCACATGGACCCCCATTTTAGAGAAAATTACTGGTATTTATATAAAATATGGCCCGGCCTTGCCGAGAAGATTTTCTCAGATGCTTACGCCAAATCGTATGATGCTTGGTTGAACCGCTTATATGGGGAAGAAAATATTGCCATGTACAAAGTACTTTGGAAACAGTTTATGGATAAACTGGCAACTGATGGCCAAGACTATTTTGTAGTGCAAACACCCGCATGTATAACCTATACCTGCGATGAGTTTTACCTGAAGGTACAACCGATGTTTGACACCTTAAATTTAGAATATATTAACCTAATACCAGCTACTCAAGTTAAACTGTCAAATTACACCTATGAAGAATTATTAGCCAACCCCGCAAATTATCATCCAGGTACATTAATGACCAATGTGTTTGCCGATGAGGTACTTGAGTATATAGAGAAAACGGAACGACTGCCTACCAGCCATTTGAAACAGCCTTAAAAGTATTGTTGGTGCATGCCAGCAATTAGTTCTTTTGCAGAGTGCGCGTTCATATGCGCCAACACTTTCATTGGCTCTGCATGGTTCATATCAGTCACTATCCATTGTGCATTGCCAATTGATTGTGCCGTGCTTATCAACTCATCCAATTTACTTTCATGTCCATTACTGTACACCAAGTATTTATTGAGCATTGGCAAATAGCGATAAGTGGTAAACAATGCAGTCAAGTATTGGTTGAAGTCGTTTTGGTTTGCTATTTTGGCTAGATTGGTAAAAAGCCTGGTGGTAGCTATAAGTTGTGCCTCTCTGCCATCCTCATCATCGGCATAAGGGAAACCATTGGCATAGAATAGCATTTCATACAATACTTCCTTAGTTAGTGTGGTATTATGCTCCGGAAGTATGGTGCCATCCGCAATTGCTTGCTCAATGGTATTGCTGGTAAGGTTTTCTTGTTCTTCTTGTTGGCTCTCCGCTTTCAATGCCAATTCGTACCATGCACGTATTTGGCTTGCCATATCCAAAAACATCTGCTTGTTGTATTGCTCTCGGTAAGTAGTATCCGGCAAATTGGCTCCATCGTATAACGCCACCACTTTAGCAAGCTCGCTAGCTGGCCAATACTCCAACGAGTATGCCTGCGGCATAACTACGGTATTGAAAAACAGAATAATGTCCTTATCGTTACAGAAACGCACCAAGTCGGGCATTTCGTGCCAATTGAGCGTAATGGGGCAAACCGCAAAATTCATGCGAGTACCTTTCCGGCGGGTATATTCGTAGAAATAATTGAAATTCTCCCATACCTTATCGTACTTGGCGTTTAGCCTTATACTTTCGTAAGTCTCCTTTACTATGGAATCCATCGAGATAACGATGTGGCAATTGAGCTTATCCAGCAGCGTTTTTACCCGCTGGTTTAGCACTGTAGCATTGGTAGTAATGTGCACCCTTACATTCGGGTTTACCTCCACAAAAGTATCCCATATCTTATAGTACTGGTCTATTAAAAATGGTTCGCCACCTAAAAAACGGGCATCGAGCAAGTGTGGTATAAAAGGCTTTAGTTGTTCAACAAAGTTGTCGTCGTAGGGGTTGTGCATCGCCGATTTATGCTCTCGGTTCTTACGAATGGACGAAGAGAAATAGCCATTGCACATTACACATTCCAGGTTGCAGGTGTTGCTTATCTCAAACTCCATGCACGTGGGCATTTGCATAAACTTGCCTCTAGTAATTAAGCCTTGAGCTTTTTTAGCGTATTGCACCAATTTGTTTTCGGCCACATAATCATACGCCTTAGCTCGGGAGTTATGGTAGTTGCCACTGGTAAGTTGGTAGGCGCAAAGCGAGCAGCCTCCGCCAAGGTCGTTGTTTTTGATGTACTCCCTAAGTTCGTCAGCCTTTTTACCCAACCAAATATCCATTATAGAATTGTTGGGGTATGAACCCAACACATGCGTGCGGTTATAGCAACAAGCCGTAACGTTGCCATTTTGTTCAAAGTTGAGATTGGTGAACGGCGCATGGCACAACAAGCTCTTGTCGGGCGTGGTGCGTACTGCATTATAAGCTTTTATTACTTCGGGTGACAACATAAGTTCTATTACCAAATATAGGTATTATATGGTTCTAGGTGAATTTTAGAGAATTTGCTCAAACAAACTAGCATACTTCTCAAACACCAGTTCCTCTGATGGTTGTTTCAAAAAGCGAAGCTGCAAGAATACCCCATTGGCACCAAGGTCGTATGCGGCCTGGTCTTGTTTTGGTGTTCTTTCCAATATAGGCATTACCATGGCTATGCGGCGCTCTAATAAGCCATCATTACTAGTACCCATTAATTTATCCAGCACCCTCAAAGCCTCCATAAAGTTCTGTATGTGTCTGTATGTCGTTGATTGCAGTCGCAGTTGAGTAATGGCTTCGGGCAGATTAGGAGCATTTAACAAGTCCATCAACTGCTCACTTTGGGGCAATTGTTGTGCAAGTTTAACACCCTGGCCGCTATGGTTCATTTCCGCATACCAACAGATAATGGTGGTGACCAGTAGTTGGGCATCTTCCGTGGTTGGTAAAATTGACTGTATTAAGTCGGCATCTAAAACCACTTGTTTAAATTGTTCTAAATCGGCCTCAGGGTTATCTTCTTTTTCCTGAAGCCAATATTTTAAGGTGCCTATGTATTCTTTATATACTAACACATTATTGGTAGCAGTTGGGTTGCTGGTAGTTGCGGGTAATCCACGCTCAAAGTGATTGATCACCTCTTCTAGTCTGTCCTTATCTAAGTATTGCAACGATAAGTACTCGGGTGCCCAAACGATGTTGAAGTGTAGGTTTATTCTTTCCGCATTGGCCACTTTCAGCATTTGTGGCATGGTTTTCCAGTTGGTGGTTATTGGGCATACCGCGAAGGTTAGATAAGTGTTCTTTTCGCGAGTAAGGTTCTTGA
>CAIOSU010000166.1 GCA_903861055.1 uncultured bacterium | reverse complement strand
TACTTCCCTTTTTCCTTGAAATAATATACCAACCAAACCAAAGCAAAACCGGGCAAGAACAGAAGGCTAGGCTCTTTTTCCAAAACCAAAAGCACCTGCATAACTATAAAGTATGCCAACCATTTGTAGGAAGGTGTTTTTAAGTATTGCAAAAACGTAAAGACTGTGGCCACCACAAATAGGTAATTGCTATTGTCCATTAAGGCACGCCTTGCTATGCCCAAACCCAATGGCGCTGTAACCAATAACACGGCAAAGAGCAGTGCCGGTAGGGGTCCATACCGCTCTTTGGCAAACCTAAAAGAAAGGAAAACCACCAGACTGTATGAAAGGGTGGATAGCCAGCTAAGCGCAGCCATGCCATCAAAAATGTTTACGAAAACCCATGCCTGAAACAGGTGCACTATGCGCAACGGCGAGGGCCACACGTACTTATCAGGTCTATCGGCATGGTATTTTGCAACGTGTTTCATGCCGTCCATAAAGCCATCGGCCTTAAGGGTAAGGGCATAGTTCATGTAGTTGCCCTCATCGGCATTCAACCTATATTCGCCCTCGTTAGGGAAACTTAGGTACAGGCCAACCACCATACCTGCAATGATTAGCAGGCAGGTAATCTCGTATTTTAATTTTATTAATGCCATATAGTAGCTGCTAAAATAGATAATGGACACCAATTCGGCCTTATAAACACGAAAAGATTATAATCAACCAAACTGGACTTGCTATCAGCATCGTAAAAGCAATGGTTTCCCACACCCTTTTGTTATTATCTACTAAATAAAATAGTCGAAGGGGTGTTATCTTTGTTATTGGAATAGTATCAAGTAGTGAGTATCAAGTATCAAGTAGCTGAATTTAAATTGCATTTGATACATTGTACTTCGTACCTCGTACATTGTACATAAACCCATGAGTGAAGAGCTAGAAGAGGATTTACCATTAGACGAACAGCCCATTGAAGGCAGCGAGCAGCTATCGGGCTCGGTGCAGGTTGGTGGTATGTACAAAGATTGGTTTTTGGATTACGCCTCGTACGTAATTCTAGAGCGCGCTGTGCCTGCCATTGAAGATGGCCTAAAGCCAGTGCAGCGGCGCATACTCCACTCCATGAAGGTGATTGACGATGGCCGATTCAATAAGGTAGCCAACATTATTGGGCAAACCATGCAGTACCACCCCCACGGCGATGCCGCTATAGGCGATGCTATGGTGAACATGGGCCAGAAGGACTTGCTTATTGAGTGCCAAGGTAACTGGGGCGATATACGCACTGGCGACGGCGCGGCCGCACCCCGCTATATTGAGGCGCGCTTGAGCAAGTTTGCCCTCGAAGTTGCCTTTAATAACGACACTACCGAATGGCAACTATCTTACGACGGTCGCAAGCAAGAGCCAGTTTCGCTTTCCATGAAATTCCCTTTGCTGTTGGCACAGGGCGTTGAGGGTATTGCGGTAGGTTTGGCCACCAAGGTTTTGCCCCACAATTTTATCGAACTCATTGATGGCTCTATTGCTATATTGAAAGGCGAGGATGTTGTTATTTATCCCGACTTTTTAACGGGCGGTTCGGTTGATGTAACCGAGTATAATGGCGGTGCACGTGGCGGTAGGGTAAAAGTAAGGGCTAAAATGGATAGTCCTGATAAGAAGACCCTCATTATAAGGGAAATACCTTACGGAACTACTACCACTAGTATTATTGATAGCATTATCAAAGCCAACGATAAGGGCAAGATAAAGATTAAGAAAGTAGTGGATAACACCGCTGCCGATGTAGAGTTAGTGGTAGAATTGGCACCGGGCATTTCGCCGGATGTGACTATTGATGCGTTGTATGCTTTTACGGAGTGCGAGGTGAGTATATCGCCAAACGCTTGTATCATCATTAAGGACAAGCCGCACTTTCTTAATGTAAACGAGATACTGAGGTTGTGCACGTTCCAGAC
>CAIOSU010000165.1 GCA_903861055.1 uncultured bacterium | reverse complement strand
GTATAATTCCATTATTTGCGACTAATGCTCTTGATTGGTTTGTTTGATAGCAATGCAAACGCCCATATAATTACCTAATCTAGCCAAGATTGTGTTGATGCCATAACCATTTGCAATAGGTGAATTTTTTTGATGTAGGCATTAGAGGTTTAGTGTAGAAGAACTATTTCGTCAGATGGTTCCACTGATGATTATAATTAAATGGAAAGTGAGGCAACTATAACGCTGCCATGAGGTGCCGAAAACATTGAAGTGATGGACATAAGCGGCAAGGTAATTGCGCGCTTTGCCGATTTGCTAGTAAGGCAGCAAATCACCCTCAATACCATTGATATGCCTCAAGGGTTGTACTTTGTGCGGGTGCAATATCAATACGGCATATCTACCCAAAAACTACAAGTGATACATTGATAGCGCAAATGCGCGATGCTTTGCTTATTTTTGCACCGTTAAATCAACGTGAATGCTTGTTGCAGACAAGTTGATTTGGAATAACGGTCGCGTAGCTCAGCTGGATAGAGCATCTGCCTTCTAAGCAGACGGTCATGGGTTCGAATCCCGTCGCGATCACTAATTTGGGTTTCAGTTGATTGGTTGTAGGTATCGCAACTGGCAATTGATTTTGAACTACACCTTCACAACAACCATTGGGCTATATCGGGTTGTTATGGCTTAACCTTCGCGCAACTAATCTACGGCGCTAGGTTCCATTTACCCACCATTCCCATTTATCCAATATCTTTATGGTGTGTTAGTGCTCGTAATTCTCATTTTTACCCTCTTGGTAGTGTCCATTTACATGGGCCTTATGCAGTTTTATAGCTGGGGTTGGATATTGACGCCATTGTTTGAACCAAAGAGTACTTATCTGCCACAAAGCAAAGTAACGGTGCTGGTGCCGGCGCGCAACGAAGCCAGCAATATAGCGCAAGTGTTGCTATGTTTAAAGGCACAAAATTATCCCGCATCATTGCATGAGATACTGGTTATTGACGACCATAGTGATGATAGCACAGCGGCAATAGCCTTGGGCTTGAATGTAAAAACCATTACTCTACCCGAAGGTCTGCAAGGTAAAAAAGCAGCTATTACTTATGGTGTGGCTATATCATCGGGTAACCTTATCATAACCACCGATGCCGATTGCCAGATGGGCGCCAATTGGTTGAGCACCGTAGTGCAGTATTATGAGCAGCACAACCATAGGGTTATTACTGGGCCGGTATCTTTCAATCGTGTAGCATCACCTAGCAACAATTCCCTTTTGCATTACTTCCAAAGTCTTGATTTGATGGGGTTAATGTTTATTACAGCAGGTAGTCTTCGTTTCAAGTTTCCACACATGGCCAATGGCGCCAACTTTGCGTTCGAGAAAAAGCTGTTTACTGCGTTAAACGGGTATTCGGGTATCGATAATACCCCAACTGGCGATGACATTCTCTTTTTGTTGAAAGCACACAGTCATTACCCTGGCTGTGCCGGCTTTGTTAAAGCCAAAGAGGCTATAGTAACTACCGCCAGTGCCAATAGTTGGGCGGCATTTTGGCAGCAACGCAGGCGTTGGGTAAGCAAATCGGATGGTTTTGGCGATATTCGGCTTACGGCTATATTGGTGTTCTATTATTTTTATGCCTTGTTAACGGTGTTGTTTGGTATAACCATGTTTTTTAAGCCACTGTTCTTTCTGCCATTTGGTATCTTATTTTTCGGAAAACTTGTTTCGGAAGTG
>CAIOSU010000164.1 GCA_903861055.1 uncultured bacterium | reverse complement strand
TTCAGGAAGCTCTTTTGCTGTATGGCACCGTTCTTGTCGCTTTCTTTCTTATTGATGTTGTTTATCAGCTCGTTCAGCTCCTTTTGTCGGCTGTTTAGGTGCTTTTCCTTTTCCAGTATTGCTAGCTTCTCTTTCTCCAGTTCGGCCTCTAGTTGGCGCAGGCGCACTTCAATCTCTAGCTTGGTGTTGTGGTCTTCTTTGCGTTTGGCTTCCAGTTCGTCAAACCCTTTGCGCAACGTGGCTACATGGTATTTGGCCAATTCCACGCTCAGCTCTTTGTACTCCTCGCGCATTTTGTAAAAGCGCTTGGTTTTCTTGGCTTGGTTTTCGAGGGTCTTAAGGTTGTTGTTTATCTCAAAAAGCAAGTCCTCCACACGCGCCAAATCCGCATCGGTGCTTTGCAGCTTGCTTAGGGTTTCTTTTTTGCGGGCCTTGAATTTTGATACCCCTGCCGCTTGCTCAAACAGCCTACGGCGGCTATTATCGCGGTCGTTCAGTATCTCGTCAATCATCTTTAGCTCAATAATGGCATAGCTATCGCTGCTGATGCCGGTATCGAGAAAGAGGTTGCTGATGTCCTTCAAGCGACAAGGCACGCCATTGATGCGGTACTCGCTGTCGCCGCTGCGGTGCAGTATGCGGGTTATGGTTACATGCGTAAACTCTGTGGATAGCAGCCCGCGATTGTTCTCAAAACTCAACGATACCTCGGCCATGCCGCTCGGTTTGCGGTTGCGCGACCCATTAAAAATCAGGTTGCTCATTTTCTCCGAGCGCAGGTTGCTGGTGCGCTGCTCGCCAATTACCCAGCGGATGGCATCTACCACGTTGCTTTTACCACTGCCGTTTGGGCCCACCACGCCCGTGATGTTCTCATTGAAGTTTATAACCGTTTTATCGGCAAAACTTTTGAAACCCTTAATTTCTAGACTGGTCAGTTTCAAGGCGCGGTAGTGTTTATGCGGAGGGCAAATTTACGCCATTCAATTTGAAAATGTGCCAATTTGGAAATTTGAAAATGGCTGGGTTGTGAAACGCTAAAAGGCGGAAGCCGGAGTATTATCTTAAGTCTCGTTTTAAACGAGATTGAAGGGTGCGTGCGTGGGCTCTTTGGTTGGGTTGTAAAGTCACATTTCAGCAAAGGCCTTAAAATTGGGTTTTGTCGTCCAAGAAGTGAGTTTTGATGCGAGTTCCAACAGGTTGCGGAAGCCTGCGTGTCATCCTAAGCCTCGTTTTAAACGAGATCGAAGGGTGCGCGCGTGGGCTGTACGAGAGGGTAGTGAAGTCGCGGTTAAGCATAGACCCTAAAACTCGGGTTTTGTCGTCCAGGAAGTGAGTATTGGTGGGGCTTGTGGGTTCTATTTTTATTGTTTTTTCCTTTTTTTGGGTTGTGATTAGGCATTATCAAACCTATTCCCTAAATTTGTATCGTGAACGATATAATCGTAAGCGATATAAATTTACAACTATGCAAAAGACAAGCACTTTACAAAACATATTGCGTATCGCGTTGGGGGCTTTTATGCTTTTGGCAGGTATCGGGCATCTTACTTTTCAACGAGAGGAGTTCCAGGCACAGGTACCCAACTGGGTGCCGCTGGGCAAAGATTTGGTAGTAGTTCTTTCGGGTGTGGTCGAAATATTGTTTGGGCTAGGTATGATACTTTGGACCAAACAAAAGGCCACCATTGGTGTTCTGTTGGCAGTGTTTTTGGTGCTGGTTTTTCCGGGCAATATTGCCCAATATACCAATGGTATTGATGCATTCGGCCTCGATACCGACCAAAAGCGATTGATACGCCTGTTTTTTCAACCCGTGCTTATTGCTTGGGCGTTGTGGTCAACGGGCGCTTTAGCATACTTCATCAACAAAATAAAAAAGTAATTACAATGGATACAGCATTTTATGATTTGGAGGCCAAGAGCTTGCAAGGCAAGCCGGTAAAAATGGACAACTACAAAGGCAAAGTGGTATTGGTGGTAAACACCGCCAGCAAGTGCGGCTTTACGCCCCAATACGAAGGCCTGGAAAAACTATATACCAAATACAAAGACGATGGCTTAGTGGTGCTTGGTTTCCCGTGCAACCAGTTTGGCGCGCAAGAGCCCGGCGGTGCCAACGATATACAGGAGTTTTGCCAAGTTAATTATGGCGTGAGTTTCCCTATCATGGAGAAGACTGACGTAAATGGCACCAACACGCACCCGGTGTTTAAATACCTCAAATCGAAACTAGGCGGCTTTTTGGGCAGTGGCATTAAATGGAACTTTACAAAGTTTGTGATAGACAAAAACGGCAAACCGGTTGAGCGGTTTTCGCCGATTACCAAACCTGAGGCCATTGAACCCATGATTAAAAAACTGTTGGGAAAATGAAGCACGAGGAGTTGCTTTACTTGGAAAACCAACTGTGTTTTCCGCTATACGCCGCATCGAGACTTACTACCCAAATGTACGGCCCGCTGCTGCACGAGCTGGATATCACCTATCCGCAATACTTGGTGCTGTTGGTGCTGTGGCAGCGGGGTGCGTTGTCGGTAACCGAAATTGGCGGGCTACTCTTGCTCGATACAAACACGCTAACCCCATTGTTAAAGCGCATGGAAGAAAAGGGCCTACTGGTAAGGTTGCGCTCAAAAGAAGATGCGCGCAGCGTGCTGGTAAGCCTAAGCCCAGCAGGGCAGCAGTTGAAAGAAAAAGCCCTGTGCGTGCCCATGCAGGTTATTGCCAATTTCCAGGCAGGTGGCACCCTTACCCATGAGGAGGTTGTGGCATTTAAAGCTACGCTGCATAAAATAGTGGGGGCGTTGGCGGCGGAGTAGTAGCGCAGATGTTGGCCTGTGGATAATTTATGCGAATTGTTTTATATTAGAATTGTATTGTACGGTTTGTTGTTTTTGGCTTTGTTTCACGTACTAGCTTTATAGGAAGTTGGGTTATGTAGGGCGTCTGAATACGCGGTGTCCGTTACATCCTCGTCTTGAAGACGAGGACGAGTGGGGGGATAATGAGATGTAACAATATACACAAGTAATTGGGTCTAGCGATAGCCTAAAGCCTTGCCACTACTTCGCCGCAATCGATTTCACGGCCACTATCTCGGGTACGGCGTTTTTCACGGCTTCTTCAATGCCGGCCTTCATGGTCATGAAGCTTTGTGGGCAGGTTTCGCAGGCACCTACCAAGCGCACCCAAAGGGTTTGCTGGTCGTCAATTTCCACTACTTCCACATCTCCGCCGTCTTTTCGCAAATAGGGGCGCATGGTATCCAACGACGCTTCCACACGCGCTATCAGTTCTTCCATTTGGGTATAGGTAGTGCTCATACGGTTGGGGCTTCTGCCGTTTGGTTTACTTTACTGTTTATTATGGCTACTTGCCTTTCCATGGTGGTGGCAAAGTTCATAAACGCTTCGGTAGTTGCGGCATCGTTTTGCAATACGGCCGGGTTGCCTTGGTCGCCCCCTTCGCGTATGCCCTGCACCAATGGTATTTGTCCCAACAAAGGAACCTCAAACTCATCGGCCAGTGCAGCGCCGCCCCCTTTACCAAACAGGTAGTATTTGCTATCGGGCAATTCGGCAGGCGTAAACCACGACATGTTTTCTACCACCCCAATAATCGGGATGTTCATGCCTTCCATCTTAAACATGCTAATGCCTTTGCGGGCATCGGCCAGGGCTACTTTTTGTGGGGTGGTAACCACTACTGCGCCTGTTATGGGTATTTGTTGTGCCAAGGTAAGGTGCACATCGCCGGTGCCCGGTGGTAGGTCAAGTATAAGGTAATCCAAATCGCCCCAAATGCATTCGGTAAAAAACTGCCGCAATGCCGATGATACCATCGGGCCGCGCCATACTACGGCTTGGCGCTCATCAATCAACAATCCGATAGAAAGCACTTTAAGGCCATAAGCCTCCAGCGGCACTATATAGTGTTTGCCATCAATTTGCTGCACGGTGGGGCGCTTGCCTTTAATGCCCAGCATTAGGGGTATTGATGGGCCATGTATATCGGCATCTACAATACCTACCGTAGAGCCATTTTTTAGCAATGCCAGTGCCAGGTTTACCGCTACGGTCGATTTGCCCACACCACCCTTGCCCGACGATACGGCAATGATGTTTTTTACGCCTGGTAATACGTCTTTTTTATCAACACGGCGGGTAGTTACCTTCGAGTCGAAAGTAAGATCCACCTCTGCATCCGCCGATACATATTGGGCAATGGCCTGTCGGCAATCTTGCTCAATGGCATCTTTAAGTGGGCAGGCGGGGGTGGTAAGTACCACTGTAAAACTTACTTTGTTGCCCTCAATGGCAACATTCTCAATCATGTTCAACGTTACCAAGTCCTTTTTCAGGTCGGGGTCGTTTACATGGCTCAGGGCCTCAATTACTTGTTCTTTGGTAATCAACATCTACGGCATTTTCACTTTCAACAAAGATAAGGCAAAAACAGTTGCCTGTTGTGGGTTGGTTACTAGTTGATTAGTTAATTGGTTCTTGGAAATACTAATCAACTAATAAACCAATAACCGATTAACCAATAACCAACTATCTATTAATAGCATTCGTGATTTTGCCGTCGCAATAAATCTTAAAGAAGTTTTTGATTTTGTAGTAGTTCACGGCATCGTTCTGCACCTCGTACCAAGTAGTTACCTCATCCGATACTTTTACTTTTTTGCCGTTGATGTAGCCAAATAAGTAGTTGTCAAGGTTGGGGTACACCAGCAGGTTGTTGCTTATCTGGTAGCTGGCGGGCACAAAACCTTCCAATCGCTCGTACTTGCCTTCGTAAAATACATTAAAGTAATTGTTGTTGTCTACCCAAACCACAAAGTTCTGCTGCACATCGTACCATTTGGGTTCAATGCTCATTATATCAAAACTCTCGCCTTTGTAAAATATTTTAAACTGCCTTCGGTTATCAATGTAGGCTACCAGGTTTTGGCCTGCTTTGTAACTACCAGGTTGAAAGCTGAGCACATTGTAAATGTCGCCTGCCCAAAATACCTTGAAATTGCCTATATAATCAACATAAGCGGCAATGTTGCGTTCTACTTGTACCGATTGGGGTGGGTTTCCGTATTCAAGCGTAATGAGGTCTCCTTGCCAAAAAGTACGCAGTTCGTTATTTCGGTCGAGGTAAACCATCATGTTATCCTCTACCTTTACCATATAGGGTTCTCGCTGGTCTATTTCATATACCCTGCCATCTTTAAAGAGCTGAAACTGCCCCATATAATCTTGAAAAGCCACCAAGCTATCGCCCACGCCATATACTTGGCCAGCACCTTTGTTTATCAAGTCCATTTTCTCGCCGTATAGCACATAGTATTGGCTACCTGGGTTTTCTACAAACATGATATAGTCGGTGCAGTAGTAATTTACTGGAGGAAACGTTTGCAAGGTTTGGGTTAAGCCATTGTGATATATCTTAAAATCGTTGTTGAAACTAAGGTATGCTAAGTGGTTTCGGCCCGCCTTGTAGTTGTATATAAGGTTGTGCTCTTGTTGTATAATATTGCCACCATCTACTATAAAAAAGAAATTGCGCTGGTCTTGAAAAGCACTCAAACATTGCGCACTGGTATATTTGCCCGTTGCAACTATTGTGACTAGCAAGAGCAGGGTGGTGATGTATTTCATAGCGTTGTCCATATCGGTACCTTCACAATCCAAAACTGTACCACAGTTTCGGTAGGGTGTAAAATAAGAAAGAAGGTTGAAACCAACCTTCTTTCTTTAATTCAATGCTTTGTATTACCGAATTATTTTTGCTCAGTGTTGTCGATGTACTTCACGTAAGGGCCATTATCGGTGTATTCAATCTCAACTTGTTTCAAGTTGTCGTTCGTATTGACTTTGAATTCAGCACGACGGTTTTTAGCACGACCTTTAGGGTTATCAGCACCAGTTTCGGTTTTGTTAGGTGCTTGTGGGTACTGACGGCCCATAGCCATTAGGCTGATACGGGCAATGTCGATGCCTTTAGATGCTAGGTAGTCGGCGCAAGTTTGTGCACGACGTTTTGCTAGTACCATGTTGTAGGCATCAGAACCAATGCTATCGGTGTGACCGTAGATTTCGATAGTCCATGTTGGATTGTCAGCCATAAGTTTCTGGATAGAATCCAAAGCAACTTTGTACTGCTTGGTCAAGTTGTACTTGTCGAAATCGTAGTAAACGCGTTTTAGCTTGATTTTTTGACGGGCAATTTCATCGATCAAGATAACCAAATCCAAAGTGTCTTTGCCACCGTATAGTTCAGCTAGTGCATTGGCATCCAAAATGGTGTCGTTGCCCCAGTAGCCGGTTTTAGTAGCGTTTAAAGTGTAAACTTCATCCGGTTGCAAAGCAAACAATACAGCCTCACCTTCGGTAGTGGTAAAGTTACCTACAGGTGTGTTGTTGCCATCCTTACCTTTTACAACGCTTACGTCAGCACCTGCAAGTGGTGTTTCAGGAGTTCTCCTTTCAGCAACCAAAATACGGATGTTAACTTCTTTCACAATACGGAAACCATAGATATCGTCGCAACAAGTAGCGCTTTTCAATCCGTATCCACCTGGGCGGTTTGATACCAAAAAGCCGTTTCTGCCGTCAGATGATAGGTTGAAATACAAGTCATCAACGCTTGAGTTGATAGGAGCCAATAAGTTGGTTACGGTATCCCAATCTGTGCCATTGTGTGTAACGCTGTAAATATCGTATCCGCCAATGTTAACATAGCCTTCAGAGCTAAAGTACAAAGTATGGGTGTTATTGTCGTAAAAAGGAGTAGCCTCGTTAAATGCTGTGTTAATTTTGTTACCAAGGTTTTTTGCTGGGCCAGTTTTTGCAGGGCCAGTAATTTCAGCATAGTACAAATCGCTATAAGTAGGAGCGTCTAATTTGTCTTTCTTAGATTTTTTGTCTTCGCCACCTTCAGTGCGAGTTGAGGTAAAGAATAGGTACTCTTTTCCGTCTTTCATCACACCAACACTCGGGTGAGTATTATTCGAACCTTCAGCATTTACATCAAGTTTAACCGGTTCTTTCCAGCTATCTCCGTTTTTCTCGCTTACGTAAATAACACATTCCATTTTCAACGCTTCGCCTACTACACACTGTGTAAAGTAAAAATGTTTTCCATCTTTCGAGAAAGCACCGTTGCCTACGTGGTATTGATCGCTGTTGATTGGGCCAGGGAAAAGTTTAGAATCCAACCAAGTATCACCATTACGTTTGGTGGTATATACTTTTGCATATGGCAATACTACGCTATCTGCTTGCTCTTCGCCTTCCAATGGCAAGAAAATTGCCTTTTCAGAGCGCAACGAAGAGTATACCAACTCATCTTTAGTAATAGCAATAGGGGCGAAGTCGCTAAACGGGTTATTTACTTGCTTATCAAGCAAATCAACTATTACTCGCTCTGGGTCGCTGGTGGTTTTAATACCTAAGTCACAACCTTCTACTTGGCGCTTAACAATTTTTTGAAATTCAGCTTTGTCGCCATCAGCATCGTTGTATTCTGCAATAAAACCATCAAAATTGGTTTTAGCATCAGCATACTTGCCATTATACTTTTGCATCAAGGCCATCATGTATTTAGCCTTTGAATATTTTACCGGATCAAGGTCGTAAAACTTTTGGTAGTAAGTTTCAGCTTTATTATAATCGCGTACCAAGTAGTTCAGTTTTGCCAATCGAGAAGCCAAACAGGCATTGTCTGGTTTCACTGCATAAGCCTCTTCATAGTACATCAATGCATTGATGTAGCTTCCTTGGGCGTAAAGGTTGTTGGCAATCTTTACTTTTTTCTTGTAACCTAGGTTCTTGAGCTTGTCAGAACGGTAATCATCCATGTAGCTATTGCTACTGGTATCCTGTGCCTGCGCTATCGAAAATAGGGGTAGCATAAGTAGCGCTGCGATAGCCAAAATAACAGTATTCTTCATTTAAGTGGTTTTCGGATTATGAGGTAATTGTGTTAGTTAGAATCTTGGACAGAACAAAAATACATTTTTATCACCTATACTTAAAAAGCGGCCGACATAAATTAATGAAATTTCGAAGGAACCTCTAGTATTTGGGTTTTTTAGGGTTGATGTTGTAACGTCATAGCTTAGTCCCACGCGGATTCGGTACATTTCCATGCCTAACATGGCAATAAACGCATCTTTGTTGCGATACCAAGCTCCAGCGTACAATGTGGTGCGTTTGTCGGGGGTATTTTTAAGATGAAACCCGATATTGGTACCGAAGTTTAGCTCTTGGTTTTTGGCTTGGTTCATATAAATTAAACCAGGGTATAAAGTGAACTTATTAGAAATGTCCCACTCCAAACCAGTGTGTACCACATACCTGCGCGGCAAAACGCTGGTATTGCCTGTGCCAAACTGCTCTTTAGGCTCAAACAAGTGGAACATACTGAAACCGGCATAGTAGGTCAGTTTCTGGGTTAGGGCGCCATTGTAAAACAAACCAGCATTAAAATCAGGAATTATTTTTGACTGGTCGTTTAGTGATGCATCAACACTACTTGAACCGTTTTGGTATACCGCATCGGTAAACTGGTCAGAGAAACGGAACATGCCGCCTTTGTTTTGTTGTATGCCGCCTTGAAAGCCTAATGACAACTGGTGTTTGCCATTGCTACCCAAACTCTTAATGTACGATACCGATAAAATGCCACGGGTAAGTTTGTATAGTTTACCGTTGCTGTAATCGTTTACAAACGCGACACCTACACCTACGGCATCTTTCTTCTTTTTGCCTACAAAAAACGGCATATCAAAAGATGCTGAAGGGGTACCAAAAGTTGGCCCGCTGCCATTGGGTATGCCACCCCACTGGCTGCGGAAAATTCCGGCCACCCGATAGTTGCCGTTTACCTTGCCAGTTAGTGCAGGGTTAAGGGTTAGTGGTGAAGCATAAAATTGAGAAAAATGTATGTCTTGGGCTGATGCTTTAGTTGGCAACAACACAATGGCAAACACTATCAATATTGCACTGATTACTTTCATACGAGTCAAGCAATTCATCTGTTGTAGTTTCAGTTTACTGTATTGATTATCTTAATAGGGTAAATGAGCCTTGAACTGTTTCGGTTGTAACACCATCAGCAGCGGTTATTTCAATTACTGCATAGTACACGTAGGTGCCCATTGGTTGGTTTACACCATCCAATTGGCCATTCCAAGGAGTTAGTTCGTCAAATACCAACTCGCCCCAACGGTTGTAAATACGGAAGGTAGTAACAGCCGCATTGCCGTATGTAAGCGGGAAATAGGTATCGTTAGCACCGTCTCCATTGGGAGAGAATGCATCCGTAAACGCAAAACGTGCTCCGTCAAAAACGGTTATGGTTACGGTATCGCTCGCGGTACAGCCGGTTGAGTCGTCGGTTACCAATACCAAGTATGTAATGGTTGAGTCTGGGGTTGATACCGGGTTGGCCAAGGTAATTCCATCAAGATATGTTGATGGGCTCCAGTTGTAGCTGTAATTGCCAGTTCCGCCTAGTACATCCACGCTAAGTGCTGCCGATTCACCCGCATCTACTTGGGTAGGATCAACAAAGGCCGAGGCTGTAAAACCACCGTCGCTAACTATTAAGCTATCCGTTGCTACGCAACCTTGTGCGTTGGTAACGGTTAGGTAGTAAACACCCGTTTCGGTAAAGGTAGTGTTTGCGGTGGTTGAGCCATTGCTCCACTGATAGCTGATATAAGTGCCAGAGGTGCTATAGCTCAAAGTATCGCCAGGGCAAAGTACCAAATCATCAAGCGTCAGGGCAGCAGATGCGAAGTTGTATATTACATAAGAAGCGGTAGCCGAACAACCTAGTGTATTGGTCACTGTAACAGTGAATGTTCCTTCAGCAGCAACGCTGATGGTTTGGCTAACGGCCGATGTAGACCAATTATAGCTAGAGTAACCTGCTCCAGCATCAAGTATGGCAGGAGAGCCACCAGGGCAAATAGTATCGGCACTAGCAGTAATGCTTGGAGTTGGCGCAGGCACAATAGTTACGTCTGACGAACCAGTTGCAGTGCAACCAAACGTATTGGTAACGGTTACGGTATACGTGCCGCTAGTATCAACGGTAATGGTACGCGTTGTATCGCCATTGTTCCAGCTGTATTCCGAAAATTGGCCTGCATCCAGCGTTACGGTCGATCCCTCACACAAGGTAGTGTCGTTTAATGTTACTATAGGGTTAAAGAAGGTAACTTCAATGCTATCTATATCTCTGCAACCAATCGCATCAGCTACGGTTACACTGTATACACCTGTTTGGGTTACCACTAGGCTATCAATGGTCGAATTGGTATTCCACAAATAAGTAGCAAAACCTTGACCGGCACGCAGTATTTCTACCTGGCCTACACAGCTTTGTACATCTGGGCCCAAATCAACATCTGGCGCTGGGTTTACTACTACGTTTATAGTGTCGCTTGCAAAGCAGTTCAACCCACCCGAAACCGTAACATAATAGGTACCTGTGCTATCTACTGAATATACAGGGCCTGTAGTGCCATCTTGCCAAACATAGCTATAGCCTGGCTGCAAGCTTACAGATAGTATAAGTGGCTCGTTTTCGCAAATGGCAGTGTCATTTCCTAGGTTAACTATCGGAACGGTATTTACAAATACACTGATGCTATCGTTGCTTACACAGCCGTTGGCATCAACTACCGTTACTTCATAACTTCCAGTAGTTAGCACGGTATAACCGGTATCTACTTGGGTTAGTATGTTCCAGGTATAGGTAGTGTAGTTGCTGCTAACGCTCAATACCACACTGTCTCCAACACAAATACTGGTGTCATTGCCAAGGTTTACATACGGCTCGGCGGCTACGTTTATATCAATAGTATCTACTGCAGTGCATCCGCTCGCATCGGTTATGGTAAGGGTATAAGTTCCTGCAGCAAAAATCCAAGTAGTTGCGGTGGTATCGTTGTTGCTCCACAAGTAACCGTCATAACCTCCGGCAGCCAACAACAATGTTGAATCGAACACGCACAAGCTTCCTGGGTCAAGTATTACATTGCCATCAAGGTTAAATACTGTAACTACAATGCTATCGGTTAGGGTACAGTTACCATCGCTTATCGATACATAATAGGTAGTAGTAGTATCGGGCGTGGCCACAGGGTTGGCGCAAGTGGTGCAGCTAAGCGATTGCGTACCTGTTGTCCAGTTGTAGGTATATCCATTGCTACCAAACACCCTTAATTGTGCCGAGCCACCATTGCAGATAGTAGTATCAGGCGTAGTAGTATATGGCAAGGTGCCCACCGTTATTGTTACCGAGCCGGTTTTTACACAACCGTTGTTTGTGGTTACAGTAGCGGTATAGGTAGTAGTTACACTTGGGAAAGCTACAGGATTGCGGCTGCTGGCATCGGTAAGGGTGTTTGCAGGGTTCCAACTTACTGTAAACGGTGGTGCCGCATCGCAAGTATATAGGCGTATGTTAGGCCTGTTGTTGCTTGCACCTAAGGTATTGGGCAAGCCAATTGCACCCGAGCAAGCATCTTGGTTGTCGATAGGATACCAAGTAGATGCTACATAACCTGCATTGGTGCTGGTTATTAATGAGTTAGCAGTAATATTGGTAGTTTGGGTAGGGTCGGTATCGTTATTAAAACAAACCTCAATCAACAGGTTGGTTGTTCCATCCCAGTCAAAATCGTTATCAAAATCATGGAAAGTCCATCCATTGGCCGGAAGTGAAATGTTTTTAGGATTAAACACCTCTACAAAGGTTCCACCTTCGGGTACTCCTTGGGTAAGGGCAGCAGTGCCAGTACATTTTATTTTGATACTAAAGTTGCGGTAATTGGGAGAACCAAGCCTGTTCAAAATATTGAAACCTAAACCTGTCAGCCTGCCTGGTGTAACGCCCGCTGCCAGTAAATCGGACGCGCGGTAAAGATATTGCTGGCGCACGCTTTCGTAGTTGTTTCCGTATGGTGCTGGGTAGCCTGTAGAGGTATTGCTCAAATTGCCAGTGCCTACTACAGTAGTATCTAGATTACCATCGCATCCATTTCCATTGTTACCGCAAGGGTTTGTTATAACTCCTGTAATATCTACAAACAACGGAATGCTATCAGCATTACACAATGAAGTATCTGGTGTAACATTGACAAACGATGTATCGATATTGATTGTGGCAAAATCTTGACCGTTGCAAATGCTATCACTTACAGTAAGTGTGTAAATTGTTGGAACTGTAGGAGCAACTGTAGGGTTGGCTATTGAGGTATTTGAAACGCCAGTAGCAGGGCTCCACTGGTAAGTGTATGTTGGGTTGTTGGCCGAGCATACAAAAAGGGTAATATTTGGTACTTGGGTTACTGGTTGGTTGGTTGGTATAGCGCTGGCGAGCAAACTGCAACCGTCATTAGAAGATGTGCTTACGGCACTCATTGATGCGGCGTAAGTCACGTTTCTTGCTAACAACAAGTCGTTACCACCTGCGTTGGTTGAGGTGGCATCGCCATAACAAAACTCAATTACCAAATTCGACACACCGTCCCAATCGTAAAACTGACTGAAAGCAAAGGTATTCAAGCCAGAATTAGTAAGGAAGTTTGCCGAAGAATATACTTCAGTGGTGGTTGGTATCCAATTGGCACGGGTAAGTTGGGTAGCTGTAGTGCAGCCCATGCGGATGCGCATGCTTTTAAACACGGCATTACTTGCTTTGGCGCCTACATTTAGTTGCATACGGGTTATGGTACCGGCAGTAAAACCAGCTGCCGTTAAATCGGCGGCACGATATAGTACTTGATACTTGCCATCGCTGCTGCCACCCGAAAACGGGGTAACCGATGAGGTGGTAGTGCTAGTGCCATAAGTGCGAGGGGTTGGTAAGTTGCCTGCCCCACAACTACCAGTAGATATAGATGGGCCGCAAGTTACCACCAATACACTTGAGTTAAGTTGTACAGTAGTACCTGGGCAAACCAGCGCACTTTCGGGGGTTACGGTTACTTGGGGACCCACACCAATTACATTTACCCTAACGGTATCGGTAAGCACGCAGCCAGTATCGGAAGTTACTGATACAAAATAAGTGGTCGGCAATATAGGCGAAGAAACCGGATTTCGTATTGTTGAATCGGTAAGGCCAACACCAGGGCTCCATGAGTAGGTATAAGGGCCAAACGTTGAGTCGGTTACCACATCCAAGAAAGCCAGTGAGTTGCGGCAGATGCTTAAAGTATCGTCAACAGGCAAAATATTTACCAAAAAGTTAGGTACCACGGTAACTCTAACGGTATCGCGGTTTTTGCATCGTGCACTTAAATCACTCAGTACTATAAAGTCGGTTGTTACCGTAGGGGTAGCAAGTGGGTTTCGTATAGCTGGGTCATTCAATCCAGCAATTGGCGTCCAGTTAAAAATGTTACCACCGGTAGCAAATAGTTGAACTGGGGCTCCTTCTGAGCAATAGACTTGGTCAGGTCCTGCATCGGTTCCATCCAATACATTAATAGATATGGTTTGGAAAGCTGTTCGGTCAATAGGGCACGAGTTGATGCCGTAACTGATAGAAAAGTTTTTTAGACCTGTATCGGCGGCAGTGGTTATCCAATTAAACTGGCCCACTACAGAGTCGGTGCCTATGTTGGTGGTGGTAAAGGTTGCACCTGGGAATGCTTGGGTAGCGTTAGAGCTAAGCGTTATATTTTGGCCTCCGAGTCTGATGCTGAAACGAATCGTGTCTCCGGGGCAGGCCTCAATTTCGTAAGGGCCAGTAAACACACCGCCTGACACTGATGCCGAATCGATACCATCTTCATTGATAACCCCATAAGGAGGGTTACAAAGTGGCGGCCCAAGCACTACTACTTGAATGTCGCGCATGGTTGAGCCTATCAATACTCCATTTCTGTATTCATCAACTCGTACGGCAATAACACCAACTTGTGCTTGTTGTGGCACAAAAAACATTTGGCCAGTATTGCTATTGAAGTTGAAGGTGTTATTGGTAGTTAGTGGGTTGTTAATGGTAAATCCTGCCGCGTAAGGAATAGTTTGGCCAGGGCCTTGCAATGGCTGAATTAGGGTGTATACCAATGAGTCGCCATCTACGTCAACGGTTCCTTGGTTGTATAAGATAGAATCAAGGAAACAAAAGTACGGCACTGGGCGGTTGGTAAACCTAGGCGAGTTGTTGCAAATGCGGTCGCCGTTGGGCAAAGTGGTATTGTTAATGAAAGCTTCAACATACAAATCAACCGCGCCAGGGTTTTGTAAAGTTTGGATGATTGCGTTGCGTGCGTTCAAATCAAACGCTATGCGCCATGCGTTACATTGCGCATTGGCTACCCACAAAAAGCTGTACTGGTATTGTTCTACGCCGGGCAAGCTTCCACCATTACAAGTACTGTTTTGTATTTGGGCATTACAAAGTGCCGATACTTCACTGCCGTTGGGTATACCTTCGGGCTGTATCAGGGTAGTACGGGGTGCTGTAACCGTGGTGGTGGTGCCGGTACAAGTGTTGGTAATACCGATACTTGCGGTGGTTGGGGCGGTTATACCATCGCAATCGCGGTAAAAATTAATAGTAATGCGAAATGAATCTTGGCCTACGCATTCATAAAAAATATCGGCTCCCATGGCATGCGATGCA
>CAIOSU010000163.1 GCA_903861055.1 uncultured bacterium | reverse complement strand
TGCGCACCTTTTCGATGGCGAAGCGTTCTAAACCATTAAAAATGAGGTAGACACTAAACATCAATCCAGGGTATTTCAGCTTTTTGCGGATGCTCCAAAGTATGGTGAAAAGAATAGCCAGCATGGTAAACTCATATAACGGAGTTGGATAAACAGGCACCGGCAAAACCGTACAATACTGCCCTACGCAGCCATCTATCTGCTCACCAACTTGGTTTACGTTATGTGCATAATCAAAGCTCCACCAACGGTCGGGCAGCCAACTCAACCAATCTGGTTTTGGAGCTGTATTCGGGTCGCCCCAATCACCATCGCCCGATACGTGGCAACCTAAGCGACCAATACCATTAGCCAACAACAAAGTAGGCGAAGCAGAATCGGCAAGTTGAACGACATCCATGTTGCGCCTATGGGCAAACCATAACACCACTATGGCACCTATAATAAGGCCCCCGTATATGGTCAATCCGCCGAAGAATGAACCCAATGGGTTTTTCATAAATTCGGTAAAGTTGCCTGGCGACTCAAATAGATAAAACAACTTAGCACCTAGTATACCACCAACGGCGGCCATCATCACTATATCACCAATTTGTTGGTGAGGCTTAAACTCAATAGTTACTTTATGTGGTTTGTCGAGCTTTTCTTTATTCTTTTCGTACCAACGAATGCCTGCCATGACAGCCGCACCCAAAAGCCCACCTATAAAATTACCTTGCCCAGATGCAAGCCAAGCTTGGGGATTAACAATGCGCTCATCAAAATTCAATACCAAGTCAAGTATCTTAAACCCAATGATGAAGCCCATAATGCCGTTGGTAATAAGCTCGTAAGCTGTTGCTGGAGCACCTAACTCAACTTCCTTAAAAAAGCTTTTGAGCAATCCTGACTTTTCTTTGCGTTTCAAATCGCGATACAAAAAGAAAGCAGCACCCATAAATGCCAAAGCCATAAAGAAGCCAAAACTCTGAAACAGCTTTAGTGCAGGTATTTCAATCCCAAAAACATCGGAAAATAGATAGTATAAATTAGCGTATGACCTTGAAAACATAATGGTATTTGCTTATTGGGTGATTTTGTGGTTTTCGGTGAAGCCCTTCAAAAGCACATCGCCGCTATCATCTATTGCCGTTAGGCTTATTATCTCTATGGTGTTTCCTTTACTCATTACATAAGGTCGTTTAACCTTCACATAATTATCGGTAAAACCCTGCATATATTGTCCATCGGCCTCAGCTTCCCATAAAACGGGTCGCTCCTCGCCTATGTGTTGTTCATAGAAATGCCTCCGTTTCTTTTCGCTCAGCATGCGTAGCATTTCGTTTCGGCGGCGGCGATCTTGCATGGGCACTACATCGACCATTTCGGCTGCAGGCGTGTTCACACGTTCACTATAAGTAAATACGTGCAAATAGCTAACGTCCAATTGATTAACGAAATTGAATGTCTCTAAAAAGTCTTCTTCAGTCTCACCAGGGAAACCTACAATTACATCCACCCCAATACAGCAATGTGGCATCAAGCGCTTGATAATAGCCACCCGATCGGTATACAATTCGCGCTGATAGCGGCGGCGCATATCCTTTAATACTTTATTGCTGCCCGATTGCAGTGGGATATGGAAATGGGGCATAAAGCGCTTGCTGCCCGCAACAAATGCTATAATCTCGTCGGTTAGCAAATTGGGCTCAATGGACGAGATGCGGAAACGCTCAATACCTTCAACATTATCCAGCTCACGAATCAAATCAATAAATGCTTCCTCGCTCTTCTTGGCCCCGCTAACCCCTTTACCAAAGTCACCGATATTTACCCCCGTAAGCACCACTTCTTTGGCGGTGCTTTGGGCAATTTCTTGTGCTTGTTTAACTACGGCCTCAATGCGCGGGCTGCGGCTGCGGCCCCTAGCCAAGGGAATAGTGCAAAACGTGCAGCTATAGTCGCAACCATCCTGCACTTTCAAGAAAGTACGGGTGCGGTCGCCAAACGAATAAGCACCGGTAAAAAAGTCAACTTCCTCAATAGCGCAGGCATGCACTTCGGCAACTTCTTGCTCAGGGGCCAAAGCCTCGATATGCTGTACTACATTAAATTTCTCTTTTGCACCCAACACCAAATCAACGCCTTTAAATGCGGCAATTTCTTCGGGTTTTAACTGAGCGTAGCAACCAATAACCACTATCTTGGCATCGGGTGCTTGGCGGCGGGTTTTGTTTACTAAATGGCGACATTTACGGTCTGCAAATTCAGTTACGCTGCATGTATTGATAACATAAACACTAGCATCTTCATTAAACTCCACCTTCTGGTAGCCCGCATCCGCAAAGCTGCGGCCTATAGCCGAAGTCTCTGAGTAATTCAGTTTGCAACCAAAGGTGTGAAATGCTACGCTTTTATTCATTGGGGCAAAGATACCACCTCCATTTGAGAATGTACTAATTTGAAAGCGCTTAAGACGAAGGGAAAAAGACTATAAGTTTACCAACTCCCACCAGCACCGCCGCCGCTAGAGCCGCCGCCGCCGAAACCACCAAAGCCGCCTCCCCCGCCGCCGCCGCCGAAACCGCCGCCACCAGAGTAACCACCGAAACCGCCGCCGGTCATTATCCAACCACCGCCACCACCACGGCCACCTTTATTCCTGAAAAAGATGAAAACCAGCATAAACAATGCAAATGGAATCAACTTAACCCAAGTTGTTTTTTTGTTGGCTTTGCTAGTTGGTGACTTTACATCGGCTGCCGTGTACTCGCCAGTGGCTAGCTTCATAATTATGCTGGTAGCCTCATCAACTCCTTCGTAATACTGACCTTGTTTAAATGCTGGCAACAAATTATCGTCCACTATCCTTTTGGCCAAAATATCGGGCAACCAACCTTCGGCGCCACTGCCAGTGGCGATATAGGTATTGCGTTTTGCTGGATCAATAATCAATAACACACCATTATCAAGCCCCTTTTGCCCTATTCCCCACTTTTCAATAATATCGGTACCATATTCGTTCAGTTCGCGGTCGATACTGTTTTGGGTAATAACGACAATTTGAGTTGAGTTGGTATCATTAAAATTAATCAACTTTATTTCTAATGCGCTGCGCTGGTCCCCACTAAACAACTGTGCCCAATCGTTTACCAAGGTACCGGATTTATCCGGTGTATCTTGGGCTGCCGCTAAGAAAGTGCCAAACAGCAAAATTAAGCCCCATATAGCTTTACCTCTAATCATGATGGTAAGATATATTGTCATCCAGTTCATTTGCATCTTCTTTCTGGTAAGGGAAATACGTTTTTAGCTGCTGCCCTGCTTGCAAAATGCCTTCTGAAAGGCCTTGCGCAAAACGTCCCTCCTTGAAATGGGCTTGCATTACATCACGGGTCTGCTGCCAAAAGTTGGCCGGTACTTTCTCGTTGATTCCTTTACCACCATAAATAGCGAACTTCTTATCCTCAACCGCTAAGTAGATGATAACCCCGTTGTGGAGCTCGGTGACGTCCATTTTGAGAATATCAAACAATGCTATGGCTCGCTCAAGCGCATCGCCTTTGCATTTTTCCTCTAAGTGCACCCGTATCTCGCCCGACGTGGCCTTCTCAGCATCACGAATGGCTTGAACGATTTCCTCGCTTTCGGCAACGGTAAAGAAATCTTTAGCTTTCGGCATTGTTAAAATTTCACTTCTGGTACAGTATCGGCGCCTTCCTTAGCCTCGAAGTTTGGTTTCTTCTGGAATCCAAACATACCGGCCAAAATGTTTTTAGGGAAGGTAAGTACGTTTGAGTTGTAGTTTTTTACCGCAGCGGTATAATCCTGCCTAGCCTTGGTAATCCTATTCTCCGCCCCTTCCAAAGCTATCATCAAATCTTGGTAAGCCTTGGTGGTTTTCAAATCAGGGTAACGCTCAACAGTAACCAATAACTTTGAAAGTGAAGAGCTCAATTGGTTTTGGGCCGCTTCAAATTTAGCCATGGTTTCTGGGGTAAGATCATCGGCATTGATATTGATACTGGTCGCATTGCTGCGGGCTTCAATTACACCCATTAACGTTGATTGCTCAAAATCGCCAGAACCTTTTATGGTGCTTACCAAGTTGGGTATCAAATCAGCCCTACGTTGGTATTGTACTTGAACGTTTGCCCAAGACTCTTCAACACTCAAACTTGTGTTTACCAACGAGTTGTAACCGCTTACGCCGCATCCACCAAAAAGCAAAATTACGGCAAGAATAACCAAACCAATTTTTAAGCCTGTGCTCATAATGTTATTGTCTTTTTAAGTTAAATATCTTTTGTTGTTTAAAGATAGTAATGCAAACTACGGCAAAAAAGTTGCCAATTTCATTAAACGAAATTGTGAACTAGGGTAATGTCGATTGAAATAAGGAAATATTTTGAGACTATCAATCCAAAACCCTTATCATGTGCCCTTCAATACCTCCAACGCCTTATTCAAGTTTTTACTCGCTTCGCTTACCCAACTAGGTATGTCATCCAAGTTGGTTAATCCATTGGCGTTTTCTTCAATCTGCTTCAGTCGGCTAAGCGTTTGCGATAGGCCCAAGTAGGTTGCCGACGATTTCATTTTGTGCGCCACGCCGCGTACTCGGGTCCAGTTAGCTTCTTTAGTAAACGCCTCTAGTTTCTGTAGCTCATCAGGCGTTTCAGTTAATAGGAGCTGCACTATTTGTTTGCGTAAGTTTTCGTTGCCGCCAGTGATACGGTCAAGGTAGCTCAAGTCTAATACCTCTAGAGATTGCGCTTCTTCGTTGTTTCGGGCTGTGGTTACGGCACCTGGTTTTACGGAGTCTTTATAATAGAGCAAGGCCACTATTTTATCGTGCAAGTGCTGTGGCTCAAACGGCTTTGATATATAATCGTTCATGCCCGCTTCAATGCACTTATCAGCTTCGCCGGTTGTTGCAAAAGCCGTCATGGCCAAAATTGGCACATCGCTAGCCGGCGGAATAAACCGCTTCCTGATAAATCGGGTAGCCTCCAACCCATCCATTTCGGGCATTTGCACATCCATTAACACTATGTCGAATGATCGCTGTTGCAACATTTCTACCGCAATACGGCCATTTTCGGCAATATCGGTTTCTATATTCTTCCACCATTGATGCAACATCTCGTTGGCTACTAACTGGTTAAGCTTCTTATCTTCAACTATTAGTATACGCTTCTGCCCTATGTCCGTCACGTTAAACCCACTATTAGGGCCGCTCTCCATGGGCTTATCGGCCACTGCCCCACCCTTTTTGTACTTTAATATTACATTAAAGCTAGAGCCACTGCCAATTTTGCTCCTCACCGAAATAGTGCCACCCTGCAATTCAACAAACTGACGGGTAATAGTTAAGCCTAAACCAGTACCTTCAGCTTTTCTGTTTAGCTCTTGATTTAATTGTGTAAAGCTACTAAATACGCTATCCAGCTTATCGGCAGGTATACCGATGCCTGTATCTTCAACGGTAAAACTGATTACGTAGTCATCCTCTATTTTCTCTAGCAGTTTTACTTTAAGTTTTACAAAGCCATAGTCAGTAAACTTTACCGCATTGCTCAATAAGTTTATCAGTATTTGCTTCAACCTCAGTGGGTCTCCTACTAGCGCCTCGGGCAATTCTGGGTCGGCTTCAAGGTGCAGTTCTATTTTCTTATCGGCAGCTTTAAACCGCAGGGTGCTGATGATTTGTTGTAAAACGCTACCCAAATGAAAATCAACGGACTCGAAAATAATTTTACCCGCTTCAATTTTAGTAAAATCCAGTATGTCGTTTATCAATTCCAACAAATGCTCTGATGAGGTTCGTATGCCCGTAACATATTCGCGTTGGCGCTCATCAATGTTGGTTTGCTGCAGTAAATGAGTCAAACCATTTATAGCATTAATTGGAGTACGAATTTCATGGCTCATATTGGCCAAAAAACGTTCTTTCATCTTGGCCGACCGCTGGGCAATTTCTTTTTCTTTTACCAGCTCCTCTCCTCTTCGCTTTTCAGTAATATCCCTTATGGTGCCTTGGTAACCCATCAGTTTACCTTCATTGGAGTGCCAAAGCGAGGCGGTAATCATGCAATCTATTTTGGTGCCGTCTTTCCGGCGCAGCTTCAATTCAAAATCTCTTACAAACCCTTTCTCCTCAATCTCTTTTTTGAACTTCACCCGCTCAAAAGGATTGAGGTAAATATCGCGTACATTGAGTTTTTTCATTTCCTCATGCTCATAGCCAAATATTTCCAAGGTGGCTTTATTGAAATCGGCAAAGTGACCATCCCTGCTAGTAATGTAAATGGCGTCGCGGCTTTGTTCAAACAAGCTGTGGTATTTTTCCTCGCTCTTTTTTAATGCCTCTTCAATACGTTTCCTGCCCGATATGTCTTGAATGGTTCCAACAATAATTTTCCGGTCGAGACTATCTTCATGGCTCGAGCGCACCCGCAAGTTTATTTGTTTAATGGTGAGGTCAGATAACAACACGGCTATATCGATATTAAAATCGCTGTTGTCTTCAATTGCCTGACGAAAAGTCTCCATGACTGTGCGCCGGTCGTTCTCCACCACCACATCTAGAAAATCGCGAATGGACATCCGCTTTTTGTTGATAGGAAGCTCTAAAATGCCCAATGCTTGCAACGACCAGAAGAAAACCATATTGAACGCATCGTACTCCCAATGCCCCAATTGGGCTATGGCCTGCGCCTCCACCAACTTGTCTTTGTAGGTTTTTATCTCTTGGGCATACTGCTCAACTTGGTGCTGTAGTGAGAACCTTTCTATGGCGTAGTATATTGTTCTGTCAAGTTGCTTATAATCATGTTGGCCCTTTACTATAAAATCTTGCGCGCCAGCCTTAATAGCCGTGCGCCGTAAATCTTCGGTTTGGCGGCCTGAAAACACTATTATTGGCTGCTTGCCTTTGTGCTCCTTGATAAACTCAAAAGAAATTTCGTCGTTGCTATCTGGCAGATTTATATCCAGCAATACAATGTCGGCTTTGTGCTGTGCCAAGTATTCTTTTATTGCTAAAAGATTATCAAATTCTACTAGGGTAAGCTCTGCACCAAACAATTGCTTAATGGCGCGTTTTAGAAGCAATGCATCGGCCTCGTTATCTTCTGCTATCAGTATACTCAAGTGTTGACCAGTCATAGCTTTTATCTTGTTGCCGAATATAATAAATAGTATGTTGCTATGCCAAGAACCAGTTTCATTTTAGTGTTGCAAGGTATTGGAACCCGAATTCCGCCGCTATATTTTGACCAGCTGCGGCTAAAATAGCTACAACAACGATAACCGCACCAAATAAGTGAAATTCTCGCCTGCATCGAGCAGCTCAACGTCGTATCCGCACTCATATGCTATGTCGGTAAGTGTAACACTATCAATAAACAACCATGGAAATCCGGGCCCTTTTACATCCTTATAGGTCATTTGATACCTAACCTCGCCATAATAGTCCCTATCCATTGGTATACTAATGGAACCGTCCTTTTCCGTATAAATGTACTCAATATCAGAAGTGTCAAAAATAATATGCCCACCCGGAGATAGATACTGCTTTACTTGTTTCAACCAATCGGTAAGGCCTGCAAGACTACCCGTAATTCCGATACCGTTCATCATCATCAATATGGTATCGAATTTTTCATCGCCCAAACCAGCTAAATCAGTACCCCTGGCATCTAGCACTCCCCTAGCTTTCATTACCTCAATTGCTCCGGGCGATAAATCAGCCGCCACTACCTCTACTCCTATTTTCTGTAACTCAAGCGCATGGCAACCAGCACCTGCGCCCAAATCGAGCACACGGCCAAAGCAATTTTCAATTGCCATCTGTTCTAAAGCATTCATCTCCTCCCAGTTTCTGAAAAGGAGCTTTACAGGTATCACATCATCGTCGGCTATGTCGCAGTGCACCGTAATGTTTGCCTTTTCATCGGGAAATCGAAAATAATCAAGCATGGCTTGACCCATTGGGTCTTGTTCGGGAAGGAGCATGGTGTAAAATTACAGAATTGTTATGGTAGGTTTATATAGGATATTGCCCCAATTGCAACCTCTGAATTATTTTCTCCATCAATAAATCAGTAATTTGCAGTACTCAAAACCCACTTACATGAATAAAGGGCTACTATTAATATTTAGTATTTTACTCTTCTTAGGAGCTTGTAATCAAAGCCCGTTGAGCGACACTTTGGGCACTCTTGAGTCAACCAAATTAAATAACAAGTTTGCCCCCGACGACCATTTCTTTATGCAACGCAGCTATCCAGATACGGCATTTCCGATGGCGGCTTACAATAAAGCGCTGGAGATAGCTCGTGCCGATTATTTAAGGGCCAAAACCCAATTAGGCCAGCGCAACGGAAATGCACTAGTATGGGAAAGCGAAGGACCCGGTAACATCGGCGGTCGCATTAATACCATTGCCGTTGACCCAACCAACCCTAGTATTATTTAT
>CAIOSU010000162.1 GCA_903861055.1 uncultured bacterium | reverse complement strand
ACATAACACACTTCATTCCAATTAAATTACCAATTTTATACTATACCTCAACCCCAATGCTAGGGGCTGATCAATAATTATTATGAGCAAAAACGAAAAGAAAGAAAAGCACCTGAAACCCGATTTGGAAGTAAGTGTGCTGGAGAAAGAGCTGTTGCACTATTTGGGCAGCGTACCTGGCAAAAATTACCACCGCAAGAGCGTAGTAAAGCAGTTTCTGCTTGACTATGATAAACACGACGTACAAAGCACTATTGATAGCCTTTTGAAAAGTGGCGAAATTGAATTGACGGCCAACAATACTATTGCCTTAAAAGGCTCGGTAGCCCCTAAGCAATCAGTTACCAAATCGCTAATTGGCCGGTTGGATATGACTATGCAGGGATATGGATTCATTATCTGCGAAGATTTGGATGCCGATGTGTTTGTACCGCCTAGCCGCTTAGGTCATGCCTTGGATAAGGATACGGTGAAATTCAGGGTTACGGGCAAGAGCAAAACTGGCCGCTACGAAGGCGAAGTAACTGGCGTTGAAAAACGCAACAAGAACCTATACATAGGAACTTTACACGTGAATGGCAAAAGCCCGAGGGTAGTACCTGAAAGCGAAAAAATGCCTTACGAAATATTTGTTGACCATGATGACCTAAACAACGCACAAGAGTTTGACAAGGTAGTGGTGGAACTTACTGATTGGCCTGCATACAGTAAAGGTCCGCACGGAAAAATAACCGAAATATTGGGCGAATCGGGCAACAACGATGTGGAGATGAAATCTATATTGATTGAGAATGGCTTTAAACTTTCTTTCCCCGATGAAGTGCTGAAAGAGGTGGAAGACATTGCCGATGTAATACCCGATAAGGTAATAGCCGCGCGCCGCGATATGCGGAAAGTAAGCACCTTTACCATTGACCCCGACGATGCCAAAGACTTTGACGATGCCTTGAGCATTGAAAAACTGCCTAACGGCTTATGGCAAATTGGGGTACACATAGCCGATGTGAGCCACTATGCCAAACCTGGAAGCGCTTTGGATAAGGAAGCCTACGAGCGCGCCACGAGCGTGTATTTGGTTGATAGGGTTTCGCCAATGTTCCCGGAGCGGTTGAGCAACATTATATGCTCGCTTAGGCCCAATGAGGATAAGCTTACCTTTTCGGCAATATTTGACCTAGATGAAAATGGCAAAGTGCATGAAGTATGGTATGGCCGCACGGTTATACACAGCGACAAGCGCTTTACCTACCGCACGGCGCAAGATGTGTTGGAAGGCATTAGCGATGGCCCGTTTTCGGCAGAGATGCAGGTGATGCAGAAAATAGCCCTTGCCCTCCGTGGCGAACGGTTGAAAAAAGGCTCAATTGAGTTTAGCAGCGAAGAAGTGCGCTTTAAACTTGACCGCGAAGGCAAGCCGCTGGATGTATATGTGAAACAAAGCCTTGACACCAACAAGCTCATTGAGGACTATATGCTACTGGCCAACCGCTACGTGGCACAATACCTTGCCAAATTGCGAACCGACAAAAAGCCAGTATACAACGTGTACCGTGTGCACGACTACCCAAACATGGAGAAGCTAGAGCAATTTGCCGATTTTGCTCGAAAGTTTGGGTACGTAGTGAAGTTCAGCGCCCCAGACCAAGTAGCAGAAACCTTAAATGGGCTTCTTGCCCGTGTTAAGGGTAAGCCCGAGGAAAATGTGTTGAGCAGCCTAGCCATCCGTACTATGGCCAAGGCATTTTATACCACCAAAAACATAGGCCACTATGGCTTGGCATTTGAGTTTTACTCGCATTTTACCTCTCCTATTCGCCGATACCCTGATGTGTTGACCCATAGAGTGCTGAATGCGGTGCTGGAACATGAAGATGCCCCATACAACGAACCACTGCTAGAAGAAATGAGCGTGCATTGTAGCGCCATGGAGCGCAGCGCAATGAGTGCCGAGCGTGAGTCGGTGAAGTATAAGCAGGTGGAGTATATGCAAGAACGCATTGGGCAAGAGTTCTGGGGAATTATCTCTGGTGTAATTGGCCGAGGCATTTTTATAGAGCTGGAAGGTAACAAATGTGAAGGCTTTATTCCAGAAAATAAACTGAGCGAATACAGCACCCGATTTGACGAGAACGAACTAACCATAGTGGATACGGATACGGGCCGTAAATTCCGTTTTGGTGAGCGAATTTATGTACGGGTAGTGGGCACTAACTTGGAGCGCCGCCAGATTGACTTTGACCTAGCCGACCCTGAGAACCCAGTAACGCCAGAAGAAAGCGCCGAACTGCAAAAAGCAGCAGGTGAAAACAACCAACGTGGCCCTGCCAGGCCGAGTGGACGTGGTAGCAATGCCAATAGCTATGTAGGTGGCAGAGCAGTTGAAGGAGGCAAACCAAAGAACAGCGGCAACGGAAACAGTGCTGGTGGTAACAAAACTAGCGCTGTTGGCGGTAGCGGCGGTAGAGCCAGCAAAAGTAGTGGCCGAGCCATGCCCAAGGCGTCAAAACGTAAAGAGGCGAACAAAAAGAAATCAGACCGAAGCAGCCGCCAACAGCCGGGTAGCAATACTACTAGGGCTAAGCGTAAGAAGCGGTAGGCATTAATTTGGAATTTTGGGTAGGTTAGACTACAATTTTCAATTGCTACATTGGATAAAAATTTCAAGTTTTGAGCTATAACTATTTCACTTTTCCATGGACTATTGCCAGTAAGCCATTGACCAATTTCCTACCTTTGCTTCATGACTATGCCAACCCAAGCGGTATTGCAAAAGCAATTGGATAAAGTAGAGCACCTTGCTGCTACAAGCAAACTTGTAAGACTTTTTAACGCCCCTGGCCGCTACGTTTCGGCACAAGCGCATAAGTGGCTCATTTATCGCTACACCAAAAAGGGCATGATTACCACGGCACGCACCTTCTTTGGTAGTACCATGCACATTGTACTGCCAGCGGCTACCGATATTTACCTTACAGGCGGCAAAACTCATCCATCAGAAATACGCTTGGCGCGTTACTTGATAAACAACCTAAGCACTGGTGGGCAGTTTTTGGATGTAGGCGCACATTTTGGGTACTTCAGCCTATTGGGTGGTTACTTAGTTGGCGAAACAGGCAAAGTGGTCTCTATTGAGGCATCGCCTGCTACTTTCGAGGTGCTTCGAAAAAATGCCAATGGCCTAAGCCAAATTAACATACGCAACATAGCTGCCACCGAACGGGTGGAGGAAGTTACGTTTCACGAATTCCCAGTATTACTAAGCGAATACAACTCATTGCTCGGTGGGCAATATGAGCAAGAAACTTGGTACAAAAACAACAAGCCCAATCTAGTAAAAATACAGGGCAAAGACCTTACGACCCTGGTTACCGAAGAGCACTTTTACCCTACCTATATAAAAATTGACGTTGAGGGTGCTGAGGACCAAGTAGTGCGTGGTGGATTGGAATATTTCAAGCAGCAACACCCCGTAATAATAATGGAATACTTGGCCGACAACAACAAAAACCATGTCCACAAAAAAGCTGTTGGGCTACTCAAAGACCTTGGCTACCGCATACACGTGCTCAATGAGTTGGGCGAGCCGATTGTTTGCAATGATATACTGGCACACTTAAAGAAAACAGGCTGGGAATCGGATAACATCGTGTTTCTATAATGCTAGTTTCGAGTTATTGGTTATTGGTTACTAGTAGAAAAAGACCGCTTAAGGAAAATAAAGTGAGATATTGGTGAGGTTTCGTTTACTCACAGCTGTTTGTCTTTTTATACAACAGAAGATAATACGTGAACAACTGCTAACAAAGCCACGCACAACTATTGTAAAGTTATACCGTAATTTGAAACATGCTAAACTGGCTTAGGTTTTTATTGCTTGGGTTAATGCTCGCTAGCGCAGGTACGTTGGCTAGCCAAAACCTCAATTTAGGCCCTGACACCATACATTGCAACAGCGAGCCGCTAATATTGGATGCTGGACCTGGCTACCTAGCTTACCAATGGAGCAATGGCAGCAATTCACAAAGTATAGTGGCTACATCAACACGCTTATACTGGGTAGAGGTAACCGATAGCCAAAGTGTATTGCACCGCGATAGCATTAATGTTACCCTCCGCGAATCACCCAATGCGGCCTTTGTGGTCGATAACGTGTGTTTCGGAAGCCCATCTCCCGCCGACGACCGCAGCACCTACGTAACCGATACCATTGTAGGTTGGTTTTGGGATTTTGGCGATGGCAACACCGATACATCACAATTCCCTATCAACCTTTACGATACTGTTGGCATCAAAAACATAACATTAGTAGTTTACTCTAATGCAGGTTGCACCGATACAGCCACAGGTTTGGCAGAGGTTTTTGCACCCCCTTTTGTAAATGCAGGCGTAGATGATTCCATCAATATAGGTGATACCACAACCGTTATAGGTAGTGTTTTAGTTTCCGATTATAATTGGTCGCCCACTAATTCTATTCTCGACCCCCAGCAACTAAACATATCGGTTTTCCCTGCTATAACCACCGTGTATACCCTTACCGCAGTAGATACTATAGGTTGCGCAACCAGCGATGAAGTAATAGTATATGTAAACCAATACCCCATTGCTAACAACGACCAAGGCAACACCCCATCAGGCAGCAGCATATCGCTTAATGTTTTGAATAACGATGCTGACCCCAACGACGACCCGCTTACAATAACTATCACTTCTGGACCAACATATGGAAGCGCCACTGTCGATTCGTCGGGCACAATAGATTACTCCCCTTCAGGAACCTTCAATGGGCGAGATACGATCTTTTACACTGTTTGCGACAACTTCAATCCGCAACTTTGCGATGATGCATTTGTAGTAATCATTGTTACCAATGCGATACCCACTGCTGGCAACGATGCTGCGACTATTGATGCAAACAATGACGCTACCATTAACGTGCTT
>CAIOSU010000161.1 GCA_903861055.1 uncultured bacterium | reverse complement strand
TAACAATCCTTACCATAATTAGTATGCACTTCATGCTCGAAAGCAGTTAAAGCCGACCTAACCTGCAAAACCCAATTACCATCTACTTGCTCAATCAACATAGTACTGGAATGCTCTGGATTGTGCAATATATCAGCGAAAGAGAAGGATAGCAAGGTAAAGACCACCATCACCACTACGCCTATTTTACAGAATTTATTTTTCATCATATAATTTCATCTTGAAGCAGCGATAAACGTGTTTTAACCTATCATAAAATAGTTACTCTTTAATCATTTGGGCATTTGTGACCCCTTCTTTTGTATGCACCTTAAGTATGTAATTTCCTGATTTCAAATCACTTACATCAATAGTGTTTTGTGGGGCTATTTTTGAATTAATCAGCTTACCAGCAATATCATATATTTCCACTTTAAGTATCGGTAAGGTTGAATTCAATAGTACAAAACCATTCATTGGATTTGGATAAAGCCTAATTGGGTTTGCTGCCGCAATTGAAGTGACTGAAACGCTAGTGCAAAATACCCCATCACAGTTTTCATCTATCGCATTACCATCTATTTCCACAGCATTGCTATTGATAGCTGCGTTGTTGTCGTCGCAATCATTCAGTAAAGAAAATCCATCATTGTCGGCATCAACGGTGGTAGCCGACCCGCTTGCCGTAACATAAGCGCCAAAAATGCAGTTGATAAAGTTGTTGTTTCCAGCCTCGTCAACATGATAATGGTAGCCGCGCGTAGCATCCGAATGCCCAAAGCAAGCATCCAAATCAGTTGGCGATGTTCCATCTTCATTTTCGTGTGCATAGATACCGTGACCATCCAAAGCATAGCCTATCATAGGTGCATGGCCATCGCATTGGTTAATGTTTGTAGTAACACCTGTAGCAGCGTGGTAGTGATAGCCTGCTGCAAGATTTATATGCCCACCAGCATCATCAAATGGAGCCAAAGTATAAGCACCTAAAATGGCATTTACCGGAGCCGGAGCATCAAAACGAACACCATTAAATGCTACGCCACGCACACTTGGCCCAGTAGCTCCGGGGCCCATACCAAATGATGTAGATGAAGTGAGCTTTACGGGTGTAACCGGAAAGACATAGGTTTGCGTTAATCCTGTAACATACGATGGCAAGCATTCCACACAATAGTTCTGATACTGCACACCTACATTGGGGTTGGCTGCTGCGGCACAATCAGCTTGGGTCAAAGTTTTCGTGATTTCACCAGTTGAGGCATCATACATTTGCCAAGTAGGGTCATTATAAAAAGTGCTTAAATTTTCAATAAATGCGCCATCCACATCATATACGCTTCCGTTTTCTAACCAAATACCACCTTGGGTTGCATCATCGCTAATGTTACTTGGGCACCAAGGCCCCATTGTATGATCAGATGGTGTGCTAGTGGAAACTATTTGATAACAAGTGGTGCTAGTGCCATTTGACAAAGTACAACCAATTGTAGTAACGGTAACACTTGTGCCATCTAAAAATAGCAAAGGATTGACCTTTTGAACAGTTGTTTGCGCCGAAAGATCGGAGCACTGTAAAATGGCACAAATAATTGCTACAGGTAAGAAGTTGTTAGAAGTCATATCTGTCTTTTGTTGGTTAGACAGCTTCTTTTAAATTTTCCTTCGGGCAGCAGTGTTTTTATTTTACGAAATATCTACGCTCCAAAAATGTCATCACTAATAAAGCTTAAATATGGAGACAATCGTTGGTGCAGTGAATCGTATCTGCTCCAAAAAGCATTGCGTTTTATTGCCCCAAAACGTTAAAGTGGCTTGCTGTTATTTCGCATTGTACGGCAAAACACCCATCTTGCCTTAGCAATAACAGCCCCAACAATGCTACGCACCGGAAACTTGATTATTAATGGCCTGCACGGTAAACCGATAACCCTTGATGCCACCTACAACCAAACGGGTCGCCCGAAACCTGTGGTGGTGTTTTCGCATGGCTTTAAGGGATTTAAAGATTGGGGGCACTTTAACCTGGTTGCCGAGGAGTTTGCGCGGGCAGGGTTTGTATTTGTTAAGTTCAATTTTAGCCACAACGGCACCACCCCCGAACAGCCCACTGATTTTGCCGATTTGGAAGCGTTTGGCCATAACAATTTCAGCATTGAGCTGGACGACCTCGGCACGGTTATAGATTGGACCCTAAGCAACCGCAACCTCTCCACGGAAATCGACCATGAACGGCTATACTTATTGGGCCATAGCCGTGGCGGCGGTATAACGATACTAAAGGCTGGCGAAGATGCGCGGGTAAAAAAGGTAGTTACTTGGGCATCGGTAGCCGAGTTTGGACGTTTTTGGAGCCCCGAAGTATTAGCACAATGGAAAGCAGATGGTGTTATGCACATTGACAATAGCCGCACCAACCAGCGCATGCCCATGTACTACAGCACTTACGAAAACTTTTATGCTAACGAGGCGCGGCTGGATATACCTGCAGCCATGGCCCGCCTGAGTATACCCGCCATGATAGCGCACGGCACCGACGATGTAGTAGTTGACTTCAGCGCTGCCGAGAAACTGGCT
>CAIOSU010000160.1 GCA_903861055.1 uncultured bacterium | reverse complement strand
CTGCCGATTCGAGTTATGCCAAGGCGTGGTTTTACAGGGGTATGGCGCAGTATTATAAAAGACAATACCCAGAGGCTAAAGCTAATTTTGAGCAAGCCGCCTTGTTAGGATTCCAGACCGACCGTTGTGCCGCTTTTGTAGCTCGTTTGGATAAGATTCTCAATTATATTGCCGAACAAAAACCAACCAAACCCGAGGGTTGGTAATTATTGCGTTTGTGCCGTAAGGGGTATAGTTATATTTTTGGCAAAAAAACAACCTTATGGGAGCTTGGGGATATGGCTTGTTTGACGACGATACGGCAATGGATGCGGTGGATGCCATGCAGTATGAGGAAAATCCGTACCAGTTTTTTGCCGACGCATTTGAGGATGCCATTATTGCGGAGCATTTGGATTACGATAGTTGCCATGCCGTTATTGTTTCGGCGGCTTATATGGATGCGATGCTGAACGGCACCGAGTACCCCATTGAAGGCTCAGAGGACGCGGACTATTTTAACTCGTTTGCCAAAAAGTACATCGCCCTCAACGTTATCGACTTGAAACCTTTTGCTAGGCAAGCACTACAGGTGGTACTTTCCGACAAATCGGAGTTGAAAGAGCTTTGGGCGGAAAATGAGGAACTATACCCGCTTTGGAAGGCGAATGTAGAAGGGTTAATTGAGCGGTTGAAGTAATACGATTAATCATTTACCATGGACCATCGACCGTGGACCGTGGACTACCGCAGCTTCTCCAGCGCTTTCAAAATGTTCCCTTCCACACGCTCAAGCACGTTATCGTTTTCTGTGCGCTGAAATTTACGACCTAGTAGCAATTCATACAACTCAATGTAGCGGCCAGTAATGGTTTCTACCCATTCGTCGCTCATTTCGGGCACGGTTTGTCCCTCTTTGCCTTGAAAGTTATTGGCAATCAACCATTCGCGCACAAACTCTTTGCTCAGTTGCTTTTGTGGCTCACCGTTGGCTTGGCGAGCTTCATAGCCTTCGGCATAAAAGTAACGCGACGAGTCGGGTGTATGTATCTCGTCCATCAAAGTCACCTGCCCATTATAGAAACCGAACTCATACTTGGTATCCACCAAAATCAACCCACGCTCGGCGGCCATTTCGGTGCCGCGGTCAAATAGGTCATAAGTATAGCGCTCCATGGTTTCGTAGTCTTTTTGGCTCACAATGCCTTGTGCCAAAATATCTTCGCGGCTTATGTCCTCATCGTGCCCTTCAGCAGCTTTGGCGGCTGGGGTAATAATGGGGGTAGGCAATTTGTCGTGCTCTTTCAATCCTTCGGGCAAGGTTACGCCACACAAGGTGCGCAAACCGCTTTTGTAGGTACGCCATGCATGGCCGGTAAGGTAGCCACGTATCACCATTTCAATGCGGATGGGCTCGCATATTTTACCAATGGCCACATTCGGGTCGGGCGACTCAATAAACCAGTTGGGGCATATATCCACACAGCTTTTCAAAAATTTGGCCGCAATTTGGTTCAGCACCTGGCCCTTGTAGGGTATCGGGCGGGGCAGTATCACATCAAAAGCCGAGATTCGGTCGCTGGCCACCATTACCAGGTATTTGTTATCGATGTTGTACACATCGCGTACTTTGCCGTGGTAAACGCTTACTTGGCCTGGCAACTGGAAATGGGTGCGGAGGATGCTCATAGGATGGAGGGGTTATGCTGCCGCAAAGTTGGTGAAAAATGTACCAATGTGCTAATGTACCGATGTGCAAATGTGTTGATATGCTGATGCCCCCCCAATAGCCTTTGTCTTCTTGTAGGGGATAAAACTGACTTTGAAGCGGCAAAGGAGCAGACATACTTACAAGAATGCAACTTTTTAAAAAAGTAAGGAGAAACAATTATTGAAAATTCAAAATAGCTGTAAGGCGGGTTTAAAACAACTTGAGAAAAAATAAAATTTATAGCAAAACATTCAATCCTTAACAATTTGTTCATTCCTTGCTTATATTAGAGCATGCGCTATCAACTACCCCTGCTACAAGTTGCCCTGTTTTGGGTTTGTATTTCGTTTTTTTTGAGCCCGATTGAGGCACAAACCGTATACCCGCCACGTATGTTTGGCGATACAGCAAATGCTCCGTTTTACCATGGCATTGCTAGCGGCGACCCGCTGCCCAATGCCGTTCTGCTATGGACCCGCATAACGCCTGATAGCGCTACCGCTGCCCCCATAACCCTTACTTGGGAAATTGCTACCGATACGGCCTTTGCCAATGTAGTGGCCAATGGCGCCGGCACTGCCTCCGCTGCACGCGATTTTACGCTTACCGTTGATGCCACGGGCCTTACACCCAACACGGTTTATTATTATCGTTTTGAGTCGCCAAATGGTGCTACTTCGCGCCGTGGGCGCACCCAAACCGCACCGCAAGGCAGCACCGATAGCATGAAGGTGGCCGTGTTGTCGTGTAGTAGTATATTTTCGGGCTACTTTAATGGCTATGCGCGTTTGGCTGAGCGCAATGATATTAATGTGGTAATACACCTGGGCGACTACTTATATGACTTTGTTGACCCCGATGAGCAAGTGCGCGTGCCTAGCCCAGGGCCTATTGGCCCAAGCACGGTTGATGAGTGGAGGGATAGGCATGAATATTATTTGCTTGACCCTGATTTGCGCGATGCCAAAGCGCAGTTTCCGTGGGTAACCTTTTGGGACAACCATGATTTAAGCCAAAGCAATCCTTTGAATGGTAGCATAGCCTTTACGGAATGGGTGCCGATAAGAATGCCCGATACCACACAGCCAACTGTTATATACAGGGCTTTTCAGTATGGCGATTTGTTTGACCTGCACATGTTGGATATTTTGTTGTTTAGAGATAGGGATACCATTGCACCCGGCGAAACCAGCATTTTGGGCACTGTGCAGCATAATTGGTTTATCAATTCTTGGCTAGCTTCAACTACCAAATGGAACATACTTGGCAGTCAAAAAATGGTGGGCGGCTGGTATGCCCGCGGTATACCGCAAATACCGCAAATACCCCGCGATGGCGATTTTTTTAGCACCAATAGCTGGGATGGCTATGTAGAAGACCGTAGGCGTCTGTTTAGTTTGTTTGATTCTTTGGATAGGAGAAACAATATGTTTATAAGCGGCGATGCACACATGTCTATTGCTATGGATTTGGCCATTGATCCATTTGATAGCTTGCAATATACTGCCCAAACAGGTGCAGGTGCGGTAGGTGCCGAGTTTTTGCCCACTAGTGTTACCCGTGGTAATTTCGATGAAATGGGTATTGCCCTAAATTTGGTAGAGGCAGCCGTGCAAATTAGTAAAGGAGCCAATCCGCACCATGTATTTATGGAGGTGGTGCAGCATGGTTATGGGGTGCTTAATATAAATAAAGACAGCATTACGGCAGAGTATTGGTACTCGCCTATTTTGGCCGAAACCACCACTGAAACCTTAGGTCAACGCTTGGTGATGGAAGATGGTGCCGGGCACTGGAAACGCGATTTGCCAACCAGTGTTAGGCCGCCTATTATTTCAACGGCACCTACCGAGTTTGTATCGCTTATACGGCCAAACCCAGCCAATGATTGGATAGAGTTTGATATTGAAAGCCAATACCCAGGGGATGCCCAAATAAAAATGTTTAATATCGCTGGTAAGGCCATAAAGCTTGCTGATGTGCGCAATTCGGCTGGGGGTAGCACTTACCGCATATACACAGGCAACCTTCAACCTGCTATTTACATTATACAGGTGGTTACTGCCGAAGGTGCCATGATTAGGCAATTTGTGAAACAATAATTCATTTAAAATAAATCGCTTGGTTTTTATCCATTGATTGTGGCCTTTTAGTGAAATAAATTTTAACACGGTTTTTAGTGCAAAGTATAGTGTTTTAGAGGGTTTTGATAATGGATGCGGTAAGTTGTGTATAAAGTTGCCTAACGCTCATTAGGATATTTTGGTAATATGAACTAACTTATCGCAAAATTAACCTTGTGCTAACGAACCGCTAACAGTTGGCACTAGGTGTTTTAGCCTAACTAACCAACTTACTGCTATGTTAAAACTGCTACTCACCCTCTACATTGGGGTATTTGCTACTGCTTTTGCCGCATTTGGCCAAGGCGATTGGACTTCACTGCATAACGATGGGAAAGTAGCCATCGAATATCGTTACAGCGATTGTCACCGACCAGAGGACGGCATACACAAACAGAACGTGCATTTTAGGTTTACAAACCTTACCGCGGCTACCCAGCAAATAAGTTACCAAAAGAAAGTATCGTACAACAACAAACCGGCCGCTGCCCCCAGCGCCGAAAATACCTTTGCAGTTACCTTGAAGCCCGCAGAAGTACTGGAAGGCAGTTGCAGCCTAAAAGATAATAGGCTGGCCATTTTTGTGAAAATGCTCGACGGCACTTCACAATCAGTAATGACTTCTTTTGAATTGGTGAACATTAAAGTGACCCAACCTTAAAAAACTGCTACCAATGGCTTCAAGAATCATAATTCTCGTTTCATTAATTTTTGCTGGGTGCGCGCAGCTATTTGGCCAGTGCGAGGTAACTGCATCTATTTCGCCCAGTAATAGTGTTTGCGGAGACTGCGCTGTGCTTACTGCTTTTGGCCGAGGCCAAGGCCAGCAGGTGTTCAACGAAACGTTCAATAGTGGCAGCCCTTCGGGCTGGGCCTTTACTCAGCAGGCTACCTTTACCAATCCTTGCAGTCCGGGTGGGGTAAATGGCACCACGCATTTATGGATGGGCAGTGCATCGGCAGTTCCGCGCTCGTTGGTTACCCAATCATATAACTTTACCACTGCTACCTCGGGTGCTACGGTTTGTTTTGACATGCTATTTGCCGAACAAGGTGGCACGGCACCCTGCGAAGGACCCGATGAGCCACAAGAGGGCGTGTTTTTGCAATATTCTACCAATGGTGGCAGCACTTGGACCACGATATATTATTTTGACCCAAACGG
>CAIOSU010000159.1 GCA_903861055.1 uncultured bacterium | reverse complement strand
CCGCCGTTTAGCACCAAATACCCATTAATATCGCAAAATTGGTAACTTTGTGCCCTAAGCCTATATGGAAATTATAATTCTTCTCGTTTTAATTGTCATCAATGGCGTGTTCGCCATGGCTGAAATTGCCTTAGTATCTTCCCGAAAATCGAGACTCGAACAGATGGCCGCCAAAGGCAGCACCGGCGCTATGACTGCGCTTGAGCTGCTCAAAGACCCTGAAGACTTCCTCTCTACCGTACAAATAGGTATTACCCTTATCGGCATTTTCGCGGGTGCTTATGGAGGTACCGCCCTGGCCGACGACCTTACCCCCATATTGGCGCGCATTGTTTGGCTTCAGCCTTATGCCCCGCAGGTGGCGTTCGGTTTAATCGTTACTATTATCACCTATCTATCACTGGTTGTGGGCGAGCTGGTGCCAAAATCTATTGCTATGACCTATGCCGAGGGCATAACCATAGTAATGGCCCCGATAATGAAGGTAATCTCTAAAATAACCTACCCATTTGTAGTGTTGTTGAGCCTTTCTACCAAGCTGTTGCTCAAAGTATTGTTCATCAAAGAGCGCGGCGAGGATTTGGTATCGGAAGAGGAATTGAAGTACATGATTGCCCAAGGCTCAGAAAGTGGCGTACTGGAGCAAAAGGAAAGTGACATCATGAGCAGCGTGTTCAGTATGGCCGATAAAAGCGCGTATAGCGTAATGATTCACCGCAAAGACGTGGTGTGGCTCAACGCCGCCCTGCCCAACGAAGCGAATATACAAATGGTGCTCAACTCGCCGTTTAGCAAGTTCCCGCTTTGCAATGGCAGCATTGATAATGTGATAGGAACCATAGCCGTAAAGGATATTTTGCAGTGGATGATAACCGGAAGCAAGGCCCCGCTATCAGACTTTGCCACCGAGCCCATCTTCATACACGAGAGCACTTCGGCACTGAGCATTATCGATATTTTCAAGGCGCGCCGCTCTTATGTGGGTTATGTAACCAACGAATACGGCATTGTAGAGGGCATTGTAACCCTGCACGACTTGATTGAACACCTCGTGGGCGACCTACCCGAAATAGGAGAAGAGGCCGAGATAATTGAGCGCGAAGACGGCTCATGGTTAATTGATGGCAGCACCAAAATTCAAGACGTATTTGAGCTATTGGGCATCTTTGATATGCCCGGCTACGACGACGAGGAATATACTACCATGGGTGGTTTCGTGATGTACTACCTAAAGCGCATCCCCAAGGCTGGCGAGCACTTTACCGTAAAGCGCTACCGCTTCGAGATTGTAGATACCGACCAAGCCCGCATTGACAAGGTGCTGGTAAGCCGCGAAGAGGAAGCCTAATTTTAAGACCACACATAACCCATTACTTGCAATACCCCACTAGGGGTTTTGTCGTGTACTTTTATGTAGTGGTGGTGCGACTTTGCCTCGGCTCGGTTGAGTGTTCTTGCAGCAGCTTTGTCTGTGCCTACCGAGAGGCAGGTTGTGTCTATCTCAAAAAAACATCGGATGGAACTTCACCTTATCCACGGGGTTGAACTCGATGGTGGGGGCAGGTATTTTGATGATATTGAACACCCCAAAGAGGGCGCGCAGGGCCTTCGATTTGGTTTTGATGCGCGTGAGGTCAATGTCCAAGGATAGGTAAAACTGCGGGTAGCGGCGCACATCGGTGCGCACCACTTGTTGGGCGG
>CAIOSU010000158.1 GCA_903861055.1 uncultured bacterium | reverse complement strand
TCAATAATGGCAAGGGCAACTATACTGCCGCCCCTGATGCGCTGCCTAAAATGCTTACCAGTACCAGCACCATAGCCACCAACGACTATGATAACGATGGCGACATCGATTTGTTTATAGGCAGTATGGTGTCGCAAATAGGATACCCCAAAGCACCAAGAAGCTATCTCTTGCGCAACGATGGGGGCAAATACACCGATGTAACGGCTGCTGTTGCACCTTCGTTAAAATATGTGGGTATGGTTACTGGGGCGCTGTGGGCCGACAACAACCAAGATGGGTTTGCCGACCTAGTATTAGTTGGGGCATGGATGCCCATTACCATATTTGAGAATAAGGGCGGCAAAAACCTAGAGCCCATTGTTGCCAGAGGCTTGGCCGATACCCATGGCTGGTGGAATGCTATAACAGCCGCTGATATGGACAATGATGGCGATATGGATTATGTAGCCGGTAATTGGGGTGCCAATTCATTTTTCAAAGCTTCTTTGGATAAACCTGTATTACTTTACGCCAACGATTTTGACGGAAACGGCACCATTGACCCTGTAGTATTTAGAAACGTAAACGGCGTGGTAGCACCATTTGTAAACCGCGACCTTTTTTGCTCACAAATGCCATTTTATAACAATCAATACTATTCCTTTGAAAAATATGCCAATGCTACTTTGGATAATATGTTTACCGATAAGTTGAAGGCCAGTAGCTTAGTGCTAAAAGCTACCGAAATGCGCAGTAGTTACGTTGAAAATATAGGCGATGGGCAGTTTAAAGTTTCTGCCCTACCCAATGTTGCGCAGTTGGCCCCAGTTTATGGTATTCAGTTGTTGGATGTGAATGAGGATGGTAATAAGGATATAATATTGGCAGGCAATACCTCGGACAAACACTTTGAAAGTGGCCCTCGATATGGTTTCAATGGTTTAGTATTGTTAGGAAACGGGAAAGGCCGGTGGCAGCCAACTGCTGTTAGCCAAAGTGGTTTTTATACGCCAGGTGAGGCAAAGGCAATGGTAGTGTTAAACAGCGGCAAGTTGTTGTTGGTGAGCAGGAATAATGCAACCCCGAAACTGTTTAGAATAGGCCCAACTGCTCCGTAACTCGGTATTATTTCCGGGTTTTTAGGTACGTCAAGGTCCATTGCCCGATATTTACTCCTTGCTCATAGCCCATCTCGCACGATGGTTTGTAGTGTATTCCGCCGTATACCCTGCTAATAGCCGCTTCTTTGCCTGCCTCTTTAAAAGAATTGAACCGCCTTGGTGCAAGGCCATAGGGCACATTGGTGGAGTCGATAAAACCAAATTTATCGCCAAACCTATCCGTCAATATCTGCACTGCGCAAGCCGATATAACGCTATGGGCACTCGGAAATTCAGGAAAAAGCGGTGTTTCGAGTTTTGTAGTCCAATTGGGGTCAATATGTTTCACAATAAACGTTTCCGGACGAAGGAAATTGGTAGCATACTTGCTGTCCCAAGCGCATTTAAATCCATCAGCCATACTTACCATCGTTTTCATATACACTTCGCAGCTTTCGGCAAGGTTTAGTTGGTGCCATTTAATGGCGGTGCTTGCAATGCCCATCCAATGGCCAGGTGGTGTATTCTGCTTGTTGGTTTGCATCACGTGCCCATCAATGACCGAAGGGGTTGGGTTACAATCCCAAAATTTAGCAATGGTTATCTGTTCTGCCGTGGCTTCATTAGTAATTTTCTGCAACTCTTTTACTAGTTGGTAATATTCCGAGGCGGTATCGGTACTATATTGGTATGGTAGCGTTAATCTAAACTGGCTGTCCGTTTCGATTACAAATGGCCTTATTGTACCCCAGTATGGTTCAATGGCCTCGCCGTATTTGGGCGGGGTAGGTTGCCAGTCTGTTTCCCCATTGCTAACGGTAAATTTTGGGAGGTTGCGAGTTTGGTTATACCCGTCAGCATTTGCCCAATCAATAACTGCCTTCGCTACTGCTGAGCCGTAAGCTATACCTGCATTGTATTGTTCGTCATCCATGATTGGTTTAAGGCCCGCCAATAAAGTGTCGCGAACGGCCTCCATGAGGTGGTCGCGGTACGTCATGTGGGTTGCTACATCGCTATATGCTTGTACCAATGCCACGTATTTACCGCTGCCTAAGTTGGTTTCTGGTTTAGGAAGGCTGTCTAAATCCTTCAATTGCCCCGCCACAGAAACAAAGCTATCTTCCAGTCCCAATATGGCAATCTCGTATGCTGCAATATTTGGGTAAGCATATATGCGGCTGGCTACAGGCGGAGCAAAACCATCTTCAACTACCACATCGCGTAGGCCGTCATTTAGCTCATGTATCAAATAAGCAAAATTTGTGGGAGCTTGAGCATCGGGTTTGGGTTGGCTATTGCAGCCGACAACTACCATTGCTATCATGTATATTCCGAGCAATAATCTCATGGGCAGTGTTCTGGTTACCGCTAAAATAAAGTTTAATTTGTAATGGAGGGTTGATACTATCGTCATTAGGTATTAAAAAGTGCTTTAACCTCAATCTCCATCCTTTTTGTTCATGGAGCACTAACCATGGGTCATCGACCCATTTGTTTATTCCTCCCAATTGCAGTAGTTTTAAAATCTCAATATACCCGCTAAAAAACCTAAACTATATGCCATTAAGAGACGAGTTTCGTTCGATAATAGATAATGCGGTGAAAGCCATACACGACCGCTTATATTTTGCACAATACCCTGAACACCCGAAAGCCTATGGCGAAGAAGCCCCAGGAAAAGCCTTGGAAACGTTCAATAACCTTTTGGGCAACAAGTATACCGACTTGGGCCAAGATGGCGCCGAAAGTTGGGTGGGAGAGGAGCGCTCGCCTTATACGGGCAAAGATTTGGGTATCACTTATCCAACTTTTAGCACCGAAACCTTGGTTAGCCGCGCGAATGCTGCTTTCAAAACCTGGAGGAATGTAAGCCCTGATGATAGGGCAGAGGTGTTAGTTGATTCTTTGGAAGCTATTAAAGAGCACTTCCACCTCATAGCCCAAGCTACCCAGCATACTACTGGACAGGCCTATATGATGAGCTTTCAGGCCAGTGGCCCGCATAGCAACGATAGGGCCTTGGAGGCTTTAGCGCTAGGTTACCAAGAGTTGACTCGTTTCCCGGCTTCATTGATTTGGGAAAAACCGATGGGGCCAACCTCAGTAGTATTACACAAGCAGTTTAAGCCAGTGGCCAAGGGCGTTGGTTTGGTTATTGGTTGTTCTACCTTCCCGGTTTGGAACAGCGTTCCGGGCCTTTATGCCAGTTTGATTACCGGTAATCCGGTTATCGTAAAGCCTCATCCTAAATCGGTGTTGCCAATTGCTGTGGTGGTAGCCGAAATACGCAAAGCATTGAAAGCGCATGGCTATAATCCCGATGTGGTTCAGTTGGCCGTGGATAGTAGCTCAAAGCTTATTACCAAAGAGCTTGCCGAGCACCCAGACGTGAAAGTAATTGACTATACGGGCAGCAGTAGTTTCGGTAATTATATTGAAGCGCTGCCAAACAAAGTGGTATTTACCGAAAAGGCTGGCGTGAATAGCGTAATACTGGACAGCGTAACCGACTTGAAAGCGGTTTTGGGGAATCTATCGTTTGCCGTATCGTTGTATAGTGGCCAAATGTGTACCGCCCCACAAAACTTCTTTATACCTGCTGGTGGTGTACAAACTGCCGAAGGCTTGGTGAGTTATGAGGATGTGGTAAACGGATTTAAAGGCGCAGTTGCTGGACTTACTGGCCACCCTAAAGCGGGCCCAGGTACTTTGGGAGCCATACAGAGTGATGCCACCTACGAGCGCGCTAAAAATAGCGCTAAGCTAGGGGGCAAGGTGCTGCTTGAGGGTATGGATATAGCGAATGCTGAATACCCTGAAGCCCGTGTGTATGCCCCTTCTATTATAGAAGTGGATGCCAAGGATGCTGACATTTACGAGAAGGAACTGTTTGGCCCAATTGTGTTGATAATCAAAACTAAGGACACCAATCAATCGGTTGAGTTGGCTAAGAAAATGGCAAACGAACACGGTGCCATAACTTGTGCGGCTTACACTACCGATGGCGCAGTGGCTACTCATATTTTTGAGGAAATGGAATCGGTGTTTACGCCTGTGTCATTGAACCTTACAGGCAACATTTGGGTAAACCAACACGCTGCCTTTAGCGACTTCCACGTAACGGGTGGCAACCCAGCAGGCAACGCCAGCTTCACTAACCCCGAGTATGTAAGCAAGCGCTTTGTTTGGGTTGGGCACAGGAGCATTCAGTAAATACGATGATTTTATATAAAGATTGGAGTGCAAAGTAATTTGCGCTCCTTTTTTTGTTTACAATCCCCCTGCAGCACTGCTAGGCAACGCCCCTCGTTTGCCCATTTCAACCACCTCCATATCCTTCACTTGGCCTTTGTCGATAGAGAATCGAAGTAGGGTTTTTATTTTATGGAAACCCTCAATGCCAGCGGCGCCGGGGTTGAGGCAAAGCATGTTGTTGAATTGTGGGTCGCGCATTACTTTGAGTATATGCGAGTGGCCGCAAATAAATACTTTGGGCGGGCTAACCTGTAATATGGAGCGCACTCTGCCAGCGTATTTGCCTGGGTAGCCGCCAATGTGGGTTATCCAAACATCCACCCCTTCAACGGTGAAGCGGTTATCTAATGGATACTGCGCCCGTACATCATTACCATCAATATTGCCATATACGCCTCGCACTGGCTTAAAGGCAGCCAGCTTTTCTATCACTTCAACATCGCCCACGTCGCCCGCATGCCATATTTCATCTACGTCTTTAAAGTACTCAAACACCTTTGGGTCGAGGTGGCTGTGGGTGTCGGATATAAGGCCTATTTTGGTCATGG
>CAIOSU010000157.1 GCA_903861055.1 uncultured bacterium | reverse complement strand
TAAACTATTGGGTTGATTGGGAAGATTTAATTCGAATCTTCGTGCAAAATGATATCCCAGATCTAATTCGAAACCTTGTCCAATATACAATTGCGACCCTAAAACAAGATGGTTAAACAGATTTTGAAGTGAACCAGGTTTTTTATATCCTTCCGCATTGTAAAAATCCATATCATAATAGTTATCATTCCATTCAGATAATCGCTCTGCTGTTACTGAAAATTGTAAGGGTGCATTTGCTAATTTTTTGGACCAGCCAAGTATTAAATTCAAAGGCAATTCTTCCTTCACTTGAAAATATTTTAATTGCGTCCCTACATTTTGCAATAAAATACTCCATTGTGACAAGCTATTAGGTGAAAGGTATCTCACACCCACATCCATTGCAATGCCATTAGATCTAAATTGGCCATAATTGGATTGTATGAATTTTATTTGTGTACCAAAATGAAAATTTTCCAAATAGGTTTTTGCAATACTCACCTGAATCGCATATTCATTTGGATTGACGCTTCCGTATTCATTGCCTAATACATCTGTTTGAGCAATACTTCCATAGTCCATATAGTGCACGCCCCATCCTATCACCCAATCGGATTTTAATTTATTGGCCCCATTTACATCATACTGTTGTATGCCCGCAAAATAGGGTTTCACACTTACTTGTAATTCACCATCTAACTTAGTTGATAATAAAGCGGGTTGCATCATGGCTAAACCAAGGTCATTCCCAATTGAACTAATATTAAGCCCACCTAAACTGGTTGCTTTAGCAGAATAAGGCAATTTTAAAAATTGGTAGACTGCATTCCCTACTTTAGACTGAGCAAATAGGACATTGCCACCTATGAACCAACTGCTATTAAAATAACATGCAATAAAAAACCCTAGCCTGTAGATGAATTGTTTACCACGCATGTAACAAAGCTAGGGTTTGGAATTTAAAAATCAATTAAACAAGGGCTAAATCTAACACCTGTTGCATATTTTTCACATAATAGAACTTCAAACCTTTAATAAAAGCTTGATCAATTTCATTGATATCTTTTTCATTTTGCCAACAAAGAATAATTTCTTTCATGCCAGCTCTTTTAGCAGCTAAGATTTTTTCTTTGATCCCTCCTACAGGTAAAACCTGGCCTCTAAGTGTGATCTCTCCAGTCATAGCTAAGAATGGCTTCACCTTTCTACCCGTATAGGCAGAACTTAGAGCTGTTAAAATGGTGATGCCCGCACTAGGTCCATCCTTAGGAACCGCACCTTCAGGAACGTGCATGTGGACAGACTTCTTCGTAAAAAGTATTGGGTCAACCCCGATTTTTTTAGCATTGGCTTGTAAATAGGTCATTGCGGTTGTCGCACTTTCTTTCATCACATTACCCAAATTTCCAGTCAATTTTAATTCCCCTTTCCCATCCGAAAGCAAAGTTTCAATGAATAGAATATCACCACCCACATAAGTCCAAGCTAAACCGACTGCTACACCAGGCATATTCACTGTTTTATAAATCTCATTGCTATACCTAGGTTGCCCTAAAATTTTAAGCAAGTCTAATTTACTTACGGTTGGTTTAATTTTTTGTTTATACGCAATTTGTTTTGCTTGGTAGCGCATGATCGAAGCCAATTGACGATCCAATTCACGCACACCACTTTCTCTTGTATAATCCTCAATCACTTTTTCCAATACATTATCTTGTATTTTGAAATTGTATTTCTCTAGACCATGCAATGCTCTTTGTTTA
>CAIOSU010000156.1 GCA_903861055.1 uncultured bacterium | reverse complement strand
TCAAATATCAACGAGGCGTCGTTCAATTGCAACTTCTCTAACGATTCGCGAAGTTCCTCAAAATCGTCATTGTCAATTGGGTAAATACCCGCAAATACCATAGGTTTCACATCCTCAAAACCCTTAATACTTGGGGCCGAGCTAGAAAAGTGCGTTATAGTATCACCTACTTTAATCTCCCTTGAAACCTTTATGCCAGTAATAATGTAACCTACGTTTCCGGCACTGATGCTTTCTTTGGGTTCGTCTTTAAAACGAAGGATACCTACCTCATCGGCTACGTATACTTTGCCCGTATTCACAAATTTTACCTTATCAAACTTCTTTAATGTGCCGTTTATGATTCTAAAATAAGCCACCACCCCACGGAAAGGGTTGAAGAACGAATCGAAAATTAAGGCTTGCAATGGGGCTTCTGGGTCGCCTTTAGGGGCCGGAATGCGCTCAACTATGGCAGCCAAAATCTCCTCCATGCCAATGCCGGTTTTACCGCTGGCCAATAGTATGTCTTCGGCTTTGCAACCTACAAGGTCAACAATCTGGTCGGTTACTTCCTCAATCATGGCGCCGTCCATATCAATCTTGTTAATCACCGGGATGATTTCAAGGTTATTTTCGATGGCTAGGTAAAGGTTGCTTATGGTTTGTGCTTGTATGCCTTGTGAGGCATCCACCAGCAACAAAGCACCCTCGCAGGCAGCCAAGGCACGTGATACTTCATAAGAGAAATCGACGTGGCCGGGAGTATCTATCAGGTTAAAGGTGTACTCCTCGCCATTGTGTGGGTAATACATTTGTATGGCGTGGCTCTTGATAGTGATGCCACGCTCCCGCTCCAAATCCATGTTATCGAGCACCTGGTCTTGCATCTCGCGCTCGCCCACCGTTTTGGTAAGGGTAAGCAATCGGTCGGCCAATGTACTCTTGCCATGGTCAATATGCGCTATTATACAGAAGTTGCGAATGTTCTTCATAGACTGCAAAATTAGCGTTTTTTGGCTGAAAAAATCACCTTCGGATTCCACTACTATGGGCTTGTTAAATTGTCGCTTCGCTTTTTACCTCAAGGCTTTGAAGGTTCTCATTATCAACGCTTCATTGATTGATATTATCGTAACACTTGATGTTTTATGGTTATTTTATTCAAATTAAACACTTCGCAAATTTATCGCCGCCGTAAAAATCTCAGTAAAAACCAACGATGTGCACAACTATATTTTGGGTTATCAACAGATGTGGAGAACACCAACTGCGCCACAGCTTACTCTATGAATACCAAGGGTTATGAGTAGCCAAATTGGGAATGATTTTGTTTGTAACTGGGTGGAGAAATTTTGCATTATTTTAATCGGCTTTGCGTTCTTTTAAATAGACCTGATGGTGGTATCTTTGAACCCCTTGCAAAAAGCACCTAACACTAACTTAACAATGGCCGACCAACAAAATACTACCCGAAGAGGCTCTTTTACCGACCGCAAGAAGAATTTCGAGACCTCGGAGTTTGGAAAGGTGCCGCCGCAGGCCCGCGATTTGGAAGAGGCCGTATTGGGTGCTTTAATGTTGGAAAAAGATGCCGTGAGCACCGTAATCGATATTCTGAAACCAGATAGCTTTTACGTTAACAGCCACCAGCATATATACCGAGCCATTTTAAGTTTGTTTGGTGCCTCGCAACCTATTGACATGCTTACTGTTAGCGAAGAGTTGAAGAAGCTTGGTGTGATGGAAGAGGCGGGCGGGTTGATGTACATAACTGGGCTTACCAATAAGGTAGCCTCGGCTGCCAACGTAGAGCACCATGCCCGTATCATCAGCCAGAAACACATTCAACGTGAATTGATTCGCATCAGCAGCGAAATCATCCGCGACTCGTATGAAGATACCACAGATGTTTTTCAGCTATTGGACAAGGCAGAGCAAAACCTATTTTCGGTAGCGGAGCAAAACTTGAGCCGCAGCTATGATAGCATGAGCAGCCTATTGAGCCAAGCCATTAAACAAATAGAAGACCTTCGCGACCAAGAAGACGGCCTTACTGGTGTGCCTACTGGTTTCACGGCCTTGGATAGGTTGACGGGTGGATGGCAAAAATCGGATTTGATTATTACTGCTGCCCGCCCAGGTATGGGTAAAACATCTTTTGTATTGGCCATTGCCCGCAATGCTGCAGTCGATTTTAAGAAGCCGGTAGCTTTGTTCTCGCTGGAGATGAGCTCGTTGCAGTTGGTAAATAGGTTGATAAGCATGGAGGCCGAAATACCAGGCGACAAGCTACGCCGTGGTACGTTGGAGAAGTGGGAATGGGAACAATTGACCCACAAGATTGATTGCTTGAGCGATGCGCCGATATATATTGACGATACCCCGGCAATTAACATTTTTGAGCTGCGTGCCAAGTGCCGCCGGTTGAAAATGCAGCACGACATACAAATGGTTATTGTAGATTACTTGCAGCTAATGACGGGCGGCAGCGGCGATGGCAAAGGCGGTGGCAACCGTGAACAAGAAATTAGCTCCATTTCACGAGGATTAAAAGCCCTAGCGAAGGAATTGCAGATACCGGTTATAGCCCTGTCACAGTTAAGCCGTGCGGTAGAAACCCGTGGCGGCGACAAGCGCCCGCAATTGAGTGACCTTCGTGAATCGGGTGCGATTGAGCAAGATGCGGATTTGGTAATTTTCCTATACCGCCCCGAGTACTATGGTATGGATACTGACGAGAATGGCATGAGCCTGAAAGGCGTGGGCGAAGTAATCATAGCCAAGCACCGAAATGGTGCGCTAGAAACGGTACGTACCAAGTTCGTGAGCAAGTTTGCCAAATTTATGGACTTAGAGGACGATAGCTTCAATGCCATGGGAAGCGGCCCAATCCCTCGCCCAAGCGAAGAAGACTTCAACGATTTCAACTCTAACGCCATCGTTCGCCAAAGCAAAATGAATAAGCCTACGGAAGATGATGACGATGTGCCGTTTTAATTGAATTGAAAATTTAAAATTCAAGATTAAAAATTAAGAGCAATTTTAAATTTTCAATTTTAAATTTTGAATCCCTTTGCCACACTCCTTCTCCATCCCCTTCCCAAAATACAACCTAAAGTTCCGCATCGTGGAGCAGCGGCGGGAGGTATGGGATGTAATCCGTAAAAAGTACGTGGTGCTTACACCCGAAGAGTGGGTGCGGCAGTTGCTTATCCATTATTTGGTGGAGGAGAAAGGATATACCGCAAGTTTGCTGGCTGTAGAGAAGGGCATAAACCTGAACGGTACCCAAAAGCGCTGCGACATAGTAGCCTATAACACAACCGGGGCTCCGCAACTCATAGTAGAGTGCAAAGCCCCAGAAGTATTGTTAACGGATGCCGCTATGGAACAAGCGGCGCGTTATAATCTCGTTTTGCGGGTTCCGTATCTGTTGGTTGGCAACGGTAACGATTTTTACTGTGTAGCCCTGGATCTAGCTAAAAGTACCTACCGTTTCCTCCCAAGCATTCCGGAGTTTAATCAATTGTAGATTTTAGATTGAAGATTTATGATTGAGCTGTAAATTCAAATTTTCAATCGTAAATCTATAATCGTAAATCGTAAATCCCTTATGGGAAAATGCCCATAGCCATGTATGATTCAGATATTTTTTGAATGGCTACCACAAATGCTGCAGTGCGCATACTCTTCATATCCTTGTGCTTTTTGGCTACTTCTCGTATTTGCCTGTAAGCCTCAATCATGGTTTCTTCCAAGCCTGAGTTTACAATATCAATCTCATCGGCACCACGGGTAATCATACCACGTTCTTTTTCGCCCAACTGACGGCCAGTAAGACGCTCAACGGTGCTAATAATGTTGTTGTAAGTGCTTTCATCAGCACGCTTTTGCATACGGCCAAAACGCACGTGCGAAAGGTTTTTCAACCACTCAAAGTAAGAAACCGTAACACCTCCTGCATTCAGGTACATGTCAGGTATGATCAAACAACCTTTCTCCAGCAAAATTTCCTCACCCATTGGGGTTACAGGGCCATTGGCCGCTTCGGCAATAATTTTAGCCTTAATTCGGGATGCGTTCTCTTCTGTAATCTGATTCTCCAAAGCTGCTGGAATCAAAATGTCACACTCCAATTCAAGGGCAGCAGCGCTTATAGCAATATTGGTAGCTCCAGGGAAGTTAAGAATTGAGCCAGTTTCCTTACGGTGCTTAACCAATTTCATTACATCTAAACCATTGGGGTCGTGTATGGCACCTTCAAGCTCGGCAATGGCGATGATTTTGCAGCCTTCTTCTTCCATGAATTTGGCAGCATAATAACCTACGTTACCCAAACCTTGAATTACCACGGTTTTGTCTTTCAGGCCCACAGTCATGCCAATGGCTTTCATGTCGTCCTTATAACTCACAATCTCGCGGAGGCCAAACATCACACCTCGGCCAGTAGCCTCGGTACGTCCGCGTATGCCACCTTGGCTTACGGGTTTACCAGTTACACAACCATAGCCATCAATTTGGCCTGGGTGGTAACTCATGTACGTATCCAAAATCCAAGCCATTTCTCGCTCACCGGTACCGTAATCGGGCGCTGGTACATCAATACCAGGGCCAATAAAGTTTTTCTTAATCAGCTCCACGGTGTAGCGGCGGGTTATACGCTCCAATTGTTTTGCGGTCGTATTACGTGGACTGATTTTGATACCTCCTTTTGCACCTCCAAAAGGTACATCCACAATAGCACACTTGTAAGTCATAAGGGCGGCCAAGGCCATTACCTCATCTTGATTTACATGGATACTGTAGCGGATACCACCTTTGGTGGGCATGCGGTGATGACTGTGTTGGGCACGGTAAGCTTCAATTACTTGGTATTCGTTTCCCATTTTCACGGGAAAATGCATCGTGTAAACAGAGTTACACACTTTAATCTGCTCGAGCAGACCTTTAGGCAGCTTGGTAAAAACAGCCGCCTTGTCAAAGTACATCTCTACGTTTTGGTAAAAGCTGTACTTGGCAATCTTCGCATTAGGGTCATTTGCCATAATTGTTGTTTTTGTTCATAATATCCCCTTCCAGGCGGGAAATTCTTGACTCCAAATGTAGGAGAAATGCAGTGATTCCAAAAAAGATTAGTGCTAATACCGAAATCACGACAAATATCTTACCCGTGTTCCACAGGTTTTCATTGTTTATTGTGTACTTGCCCGTATTGGCCAAATACAATGCAGTAGCGGCTAATGCGATAAACGCTACACCCAAAATTATCTTAGGAAACCATGCTTTCATATGGGGTATCTATTTGTTCTTGCTGTTTATCCAGCAACAAGGTGTATCGAATGCGTAAACTCATAATCCAGTATCCAATGCCTGTGAAGCCGATAACGGCCGCGTAAAAGACAGGGCGCAAGCGGTTATCCAAATCATAATTGCTAAATGCAGGGTTGCCGCCATTGCCTGGGTGCAACGAGTCGCTAAGGCGCGGCAGCACAAATATGAAGATGATGTAAATAATAAAGGCAAAAATACCATACACCGCCGATACCTTGGCCCTTTGGTCGCGCTGGGTAAGCGAACCACGTAGCACAAAGTAGGCCAAATAGGTAAGCATACCCACAGCAGCACCGTTTAGTTTAGGGTCGTTGGTCCAAGGGGTGCCCCAAGTGAAGTTAGCCCAGGTCATGCCCGTTACTATACCCAATGCACCAAACAGCATGGCTACATATGCCGCTTCTTTGGCAAACACATCGTAAAGCATATTATTGCTGCTGAGGTAGGCAATACTGCTACCAAAAGAGCATACCAACAAGAGCAACATTGCAAACCACAGTGGTACGTGGTAAAACAGGTTACGGATGCTCTCGTATAATATCTCCCTGTATGGGTAGCTCATATTGGCGCTAGCATGTATCTCCAAATCTTTAGCACAAGTGTGGGTTGCGCCGTTGGAGGGGTTGCTACCTGCCAAAACAACAGCACTACGCAAGAAAAAAGTGCCGCCTACTGCATCGTCAATTACAACATTGAAAGGCTTAGTGCCATTAGTGCCCAATGAATCGGGTATATTGAAAACAGCCGTTAAATTAACGGGCGACAAAATAGTAACCGCATTGGCGCAAAAAAACAACTCATTGCCCCTCAAATAAACCTTGGGTACCTTATTGTTTTCAAAATTTGTATTGTAAGTAGTTATGGCAAGCGAAAGTTTTTGGCCTTCAGTTGCTTTTTCGGGCCCGACGGCTGTGATACCTGAGCTTAATGGAAAGTACATTCCGGCTACCAGAGCGACTAGCAAAAAAGCCACCGATACAAATTTCCACCAACGTTTCCTGAGCAAGTTCAGCATAATTTTCTCAGTCTCTCCAGAGATATGGGAATAAAATAAATGATAAAGCCACCAACATGGCATCCAAAGCTAGCAAAGTTACCAGCAATCCCGAAACATCTTCAAAAGTAGCTTCGGCTACGAATGCAAAGCGCGACAATTTTAACAATATCAATATCAAAGGTAGTATAACTGGGAAACTTAAAATAGCCATGAGGGTAGCATTGTTGCCAGCCTTGGCCGCAATGGCCGAAATCATGCTCAATAAAAAAGAAAAACCCAGCCCACCCAAAAGCACCACCACACTGAATATGGCCCACTGCCCTACCGGCGAACCCAGCATAACCGTGAAAACTGCCAAAGCTATAGCGGTGAGTAAAATCATCAGCCCAGCATTGTATACCATCTTACTAAGTATTACCGCTTGCGGGCTCATGAGGGTATAATAATAGAGGTTGCGTTCCCTATTTTCTTGCGTAAAACTTTTGGCTATGGCATTTACGGCCGTAAAGAGTAGCGTAATCCAGAAAAGTACGTTCCAAGTAGTTTTTGCTAGCTCCTCGTTGCCTTGGTTGAGGCTGGTGTAAATAACAAATACCGTAGACACTACGTACAAAGCAATACCTCCTAGGGCATATTTCTGCCGCCATTCCAGCAGCAACTCTTTGGCTACCAAGTAACGTACTTCTTGTGCGAGGTTCATCTAATAGCAAAGATAGCAACAGTTGCGAGTTGCGAGTTGCGGGTTGCGGGTTAATTTGAAAATAGCTTAGCTAAACTTATCTGAAACTGCCAATCAATTTAATCGTTCGTTACCAATCGTACCTCGTAAATCGCACTTCGTAAATCAATATTACCCCAACATTAATTCCTTGCCCCCTTGCAACCAATTGCCATACATAGTTTTCTAGTAACCGAACCGCTACCAATCTAAATTAACCTAATCAATGATACCTCAGCTACCTAGTTTCCGCGCAGCAATGCTCGCAATGGTTGTATTTATTACCCTTCCAACTTTTGCCTTTCTACCAGGCGATAAAGAAACACCAGAAAAAGTAAGCAAGGTGGGTGTTTACCAAGGTTATACCCAAGCTGAGTATAATGGTTTTAGTTATAGTTCGCTTTACCTGCCCATGCGCGATAGCGTGCAAATTGCCACCGACATTTTCTTGCCGAAGGGATTGAAAGACGGAGAAAAAATACCTACTATATTGTACATTACCCGCTATGGACGGTCGTTAAAAGCTAAATGGCCGATGAGTTGGCTTAAAAACCCGATACTAGTGGTAGTGGATGAAAAAGAAGTACAATATTTCACAGCACATGGCTATGCGGTATTGATAGTGGATGCCCGTGGCACCGGAGCCTCCAGCAGCCGCCGCACCATGGAGTTTAGCCCCGAAGAAGTGGCCGATGGTGGAGAAATTGTGGATTGGATCATATCTCAGCCTTGGAGCAACGGTAAGGTAGGCACCTCGGGCATATCGTATGGTGCTACCACCGCCGAGCAATTGCTATTCAATCAACATCCTGCCGTAAAGGCCTGCATACCACGTTCGGGTATCTTCGATTTGTATAACCACCTGATGTTCCCTGGTGGGGTGCGCCAAGCGCAGTTTATTGACATTTGGGGCTACACCACCCGCTCATTAGACCAAAACAACCTGAGTGTATTTGGTAAAAAAGCCAAGCGATTGATTAAGGGAATTCAACCTGTTCAAGGAGATAAGGGCAGAAAAATACAGAAGCACAATATTGAGGTGCACAAAGGC